>NC_007940.1:608830-913245 GCF_000012385.1 Rickettsia bellii RML369-C | reverse complement strand
TATAAAGCCGATTTTCTCAAGCCCTTTTACTGCATAAAACAATACAATTAATGATGCAACGGCTATCATTATATACCATTTGCTAATAATACCCCATAAGAAAACACCCATAGGATTAGCCGCAATTAACCTTCGTAGAGCCTGCCACATATTATTTTCTCAAAAAAAATTTATTATCTTATCTTATACTATTATGCTAGTAAAAATAAAGAAAATAATCATGTTATGCTGTAAATATTTCTGATTAAATATGAACTTAAGACAAATGAAATAGGTAAAATTACTAAATTAATACCTATCATAATGAAAATTAATTGTAAATTACTATCTTGTAGCACTAACCCCGTCATTATAATACTGGGAATTAGTAAAGGCATAATAAATATGCCGATAAAATTAGCATTAACCTTAAAATAGCTTTGCATACTACCCGATAACACTACTAAGCTACTTGATAAAATTAATACAAGCCAGACGCTAATAAAGAAAAATGTTATTTCTAGTAAGGTTTGGCTGAAAAAAATATAAATAATAGGTAATATTAAAATTATCCCTATCGTACTACTTATAAATATCGCAAAAAATTTGGCTAGTACTATTTTAGTTGAATTAACTATAGATAACATTAATTCTAAGCTTCCATCTTCTAAATCAGACTTAAATATAATAGAAGAAAAACCAATCAACGAAATTAACAAACAAATTACCGAAAAGATTAAGCCAAATTTCTTAATATCTTCATGGCTGTTGATTAAAGTAGTGCTAATAATACAAAATAGAAAAAATATCATTAGATATTTAATCATATTATTAATACGATTCTGCACTATAAATTCACGTTTAATTAGTAAAAACAAGCTATTCACAATTGTTAAATGAGTTGTAAATTGAATACATAATAGCGGCAACTGTTAAGCCTATGCCTATCTCTACAGCAAATATTCCTATATGTTGAGCAGTTAGACTATCGTTAACAAAATTTGTTAGAGAATAATAGTTTAAGTAATTATCATTAAAAAATAGCGATATCACACCGGTAAATCCGTATATCATAACACCTAAAGCAGCAATAATTATTAGCGTATTTACTGAAAAATATCGATTTAATTTTTGGCTACCATATACTAGATCATAAGCAATAAGAGAGGAGGCAAATATAACACCCGCTTGAAATCCGCCTCCAGGTGATGCTTCCCCATTAAGCTGAATATATAAGCTATATAGAATTATATAAGGTACTATAAAAATAGAGATGTTTTTTGTTATTTTTGTCATCCCATGACCTGACCAGGGGATATTGTATTGCATACTGTGTTCTACATCATTTTTTCTTGAAAATACTAGCAGCACAGAAATTCCAGCAATTAAAATTACGCTAGTTTCGCCTAAGGTATCATATCCTCTATAGCTAGCTAAAATGGCTGCTACAAAAGATGGTATTCCAATATCCTTACTTGTATTTTCTACATAATATTTAGTTAGATGTGTGTGGAGCAAGGCATATTCATCTCCATAATCTGGTAATTCAAGCCCCATATAAATAAGAGTTGCTATAAACAATAAACATATTAAGCTTGCCGGAATAATTTTAGTCCTTTGGATTATTTTTAAATTAGAGGGTAATTTTCGTAATAAATTTAAATATACGCAGGTTGATAGGCACGCTCCAAGGGCTGCTTCAGTCATTGCAACATCTGGTGCATCCATAAGTAAATAAGATACACCAATTAATAAGCTAAATGCCGAGGTATATATTATTGCTTCCAATAAATCTTTAGCTAAAATGATTTTAATTGAAATGATAACGAGTAAAAAAACAATAAGATTAAGTAGGTAATTACTGAGATCAAAATTTAAAAGCATAAACATTGTCTTACTTTTTCCTAGATTTCTGCTTTCGCAAGAACGACATTGAAAGTAGTGACCCTTTACCAAGAGTGTGAGTTGCTACCGGATTTAATAAGAAAATTAATATAGCAGCTAGAAGCAGCTTAAAGCAATTAAAAAGGTTTCCTGCAAGGCATGCAAAACCTATTAAGCAAATCGGTACCCCAAAGCTTTCAATAACACTTGCGGTGTGCAATTTTGTATAAAAATCAGGGAAACGAAAAAAACCGATAATACCTGAAAATATAGCAAACAGCCCAATAATTACCAATAATATTCCAATGTAAGATAATATCATATTTTTATTTTAAGTAGGAGCAAGCAGCATTGTTATGTGGATTGAAAAGCATATTATATCGTTCTCGCTTAAGGCTTGCTTGCGTGGATACCAAATCGTCATTGCGAATGAGCGAAGCGAGTGTGGCAATCCAGGGAAAATAATAAAAAATACTAATTTTATTAGTATTTTTAACTGGCTCTAGTTCATAAATCACGGGATGACAGAGAAAAATGATCCATGCAACAAAGCTTTTTTCGCAATGACGATTCTTGATCTATGCGGGGCAAATCCTAAATGTGGATGACATCATCCATGAAAATCAGTATATATATCAAGTACTTCACCTACCTTTATTAGTACGTGTTCTGTAGTTTGATTTAACGCCCCTCATCTATTAGCCATTGATTATATGCAAGGACAGTATCTTTCCATGCTGACCCTTTTCCTCCGCACTCATTTTTAGATATACTCCACAATGTATCGCCCTGTTTGACTGTATATAATTTATGACCTTTAGCAAGTATATGATCTTTTTGACCTGGTTTTGGCATAGTATTTTACCTCCAAATTATGTGTTATTATAATATGGCATTGTTAACAAAATAATTTTAAAGATAATTAAACCATTTTTTGCTGTAAATTATAAGATTCTTTTGAAATATGAATAACTATTCCATCAAAAATCTTATTAATTTTCGCTAAAAAATCTCTTTGATTATCAATTAAAGCTATTTTGTTAACAGTGCCATAGTAAAATCATTATAAATTAGTGTCAAGCTGTAATGTTTATTGTTTTGGTAATATAACTATTGCATCGGATACAGGACGCTGAACATGTTCGCCTAAAGCTTCATCTTTATCCCCTGTTATCTTATTAACAACTTTTCCATTTATAAATAAAGTCGAAGAGCCGCCACCATCCAAATTGATTGCAGATTCACAACCAAGGCTTATCATATAATCTGCGAGTTCTGCTTTAGTTAAACCTGTTGTTTGATCATCAACAAACTGTTTTTCTAAAATTTTTAGAGCTTCAGCAATGGTTAGTTTTTCAATATTAATACCTTTTTCTTTTTTGAGAATTGATCTAACCTGTGCTAGCTTCAAATCTTTTATATGTTGTTTATAAACATGTTCGGCAACAACTATAACTATGACGCCATCGCTCCGTATTCCAATAGCAGTACGAGCATGAGAGCTTTCCTTATTATCACTTTTATCTACGACAGATTGGCTAGCTTGAACCAACATAGGAATACCGGTTACCATAGAAGCAGTTTTGCTAAAAGTCATAGGTTTTTCGTCTTTATCCAAAAATTCTAGATTCAGTTTTACGCTATCACCTGTTTTTATTGAGGGTAGTGCTATGCTACTTGGAAAAGATAGCACAAAACCTTTTGATGGTATAGGATTGTCACCATGTTTACTTATTCCTGTTACTATAAAATTTTCATCAATCAATATTTCTTTATTAGTGTAAGGAGTAAGGGTAGTAGAAGCCCAAACATCATTATATAAAGTAATATCTTTAGGATTGGAAAAATAATTAACTTGACCTGGAATAATAAGCTTATCGCCTATCTTAACTGAAATTTTTGCTGAGTTTTTAGTAATTTGAATATTATCTTGATCTAAAATTAACAAACTTTGCATTTGTTTTCTAAGGCTAAATAACTTGCCATCAACCATTAAAGTAAGGCTTGGTCTTCCGTCATCACTCCCTGCAATCTCAAAGAAGCCTGCATTAATAGCAGCAATAGCATTAGTACGCAAGGCTATTTCTTCTACTGTTTCTCTGCCTATAACCTGATTGTGAGCTTTAACTAGCTTTAAATTAAAACGTTTAGGATCAATAGTTAATATATGAATTATATGATTATCTTTCTCAGAAAATCTATAATTAAAACCTGAATCTTGATTAGCATAAGTTTTGAAATTGAGTAACATTAGAGCTAGTAGGGAGAGTAATAATTTGTTCATGTGATACTCGTTTATCAGATATATACGCTATTCCAGTACAAAGGTGTTTTTAATGTCATTCCCAGCAATGGCAGGAATGACATATTAGTCGTCATAACACAGTAAGAAAACTATTTCTCTCTGAATGCCTTAAATGCTGTATCGATTACAGGATCAAGGAGATATCTAAGCAATGTTCTAGTTCCAGTAACGATCTGTACTTCGGCTTGCATACCAGGATGTAATTCTAGATTTTTTATTTTGGCAATTCTATTGAATTCATCCATGTCAATCTCTACTCTAGCAACATAGTAATTATCTTGCTGCCCGGGATGCTGTCTTTCATCTTGAACAATGTCTGGTGATACACTGACTACTTTACCGGTAAATGTTGGAGTAGTACGTGATTTAAAAGCACTAAAGCGTATTTTTGCAACCAGTCCTTCATGTACTGAATCTATATTTTTTTGTGATACTTTTGCTTCTATAATTAATGGATCGTTAGTAGGTGAAATTTCCATAATAGGCTGTCCATGACCTATATAACCACCAATTGTATGATATTTTAGATTATTAATTATACCATCAACAGGTGATTTAATTATTATCCGATTAAGTGAATCAGTTAAAGAGTTATATTTTTCTCTCAAGCTTGCTGCCTGTACTTGGGCTTCACGAAGTTCGGTTAAAGTTCTTTCAGTATATTTATTTTGTTGAGTTATAATACTAATTTGAGCTTCAGTAATAGAATGGTGCGTTCCTGCTATTTCCGTGTCAGTCGTTGCAACGTCACTTTTTGCACTAGCAACTTTTGCTTCTTGTTCTAATAAAGCAGCTTTCTGTACAAAACCCTTTTCTTTTAAAGTTTTTAAAGCCTTTAAGCGATCTTGGTAAACCTCGGCTGTTTTAGTTGCAGCTACTTTTTTTGCTTCTAAGCCTTCAACTCTCTTTTCAAGCTGCGAAATACGTTGTTGCAATGCATCTTTTTCTGAATTAAATACTTCTTTTCTTGATCTAAATAAATTTTCCTGAGTGTGAATTATTTTAGCGACTTCTGGTAAATTAATATCTTGCATTAAAAAATCAGAAAATTCTATTTGTTCTAAATTATCACGCTCAGCAATTAAACGATTTTCAGTAGCTAAAGCAGTGCGATATTGACTTAAAGTGCTCTCATGTTCACTTTTTATTCTGGTTTCTTCAAGCTCAATTAGCTTATCACCGGCTTTAACTTTATCACCTTGCTTGACATAAATAGCGTTAATTATTCCGCCCTCATGATGTTGAATTGTCTTTTTATTTGTGCTTGGCATTAATATTCCAACTGCTACAGCTCCACTATCAAGCGGTGCAACAGCCATCCAAACACCACCGATTAATACTAAAAAAATAATAACATAAATACCGAAAAGTATAGGAGACCTTGCAGCTTGTGCAACGTTATTACGATCTTTATCGTTCTTCTTGGTAGTAAAATTAACAAATCTATCAAGTTTAAGCAGTAAAAATTCTATTACTTGTGAAGTCTTTTTTAATGTGCTATTGATTAAAGCTTTACGTTTAGAGCTTTGACCTTTAAGGCTTAGTGAATTTTCTCTCAAGGACAGTAATTGCTTTAACTGTTCCGGCGTAATTTGAGGTTTATTATTTTTTAAGTCCTGCATAATATTTAATCATTCATTATTATTTTTTGTCGTTGCGAGGAGAGTAGCGACGTGGCAACCTCGTTAAGATAAACTCCTGAGATTGCTTCGCAAAAACTTACGGTTTTTTTTCGCAATGACGATTTTGCACTATTTGTTATTAATATGAATTGTGCCGCCTTTTAAAGTTTTAAAGTGGTTCTGAATTTCATCTGGTGTTCCGTGAACTGCAACAGCACCATCCTGTAATATTAAGATCTTATCAACAACTGATAATACAGAAGGTCTATGTGAAATTACAACGACTGATATTCCTTTTAGTTTTGCTTGCTTTAAAGCACTCGCAAGTGCTACTTCACCAGCTTCATCTAAATTAGCATTAGGCTCGTCTAAAATCACCAGCTTTGGATCACCATAAAATGCTCTAGCAAGTCCTATACGTTGTCTTTGTCCACCTGATAAATTAGAGCCGGCAGGACCTATATCTGAATCATAACCGTCAGGAAATCTTAATATCATTTCATGAGCACCAGCTAGTTTAGCTGCTTCAATAACTTTTTGTGGATTAGCATTGTCTTCCATTCTAGCAATATTTTGCTTGATGCTACCACTGAAAAGCTCTATTCCTTGAGGTAAGTAGCCGACATGTCTGCCAAAATCTTCTCTATTCCAACGATAAATTTCAGCCTCATCTAAACGTACTGAGCCTGAGGATTCTCGCCATACACCAACTATGATTTTAGCTAAAGTTGACTTTCCGGTTGCTGATGGTCCGATAATTGCTAAAATTTCACCTGGTTGTACCGCAAAACTAACACCTTTTAAAATATATTTTGGTGTGGGTGGTTGTGGCATATGCTTTGGAACAGGGTGGGCATAGTAAATATTTTCTACAGTTAAATGTCCCTCAACGTTTGGAATCGGCATTGCTTCGTCACGAGAAGCATAAGTATTAAATAGGTTGTTGATATTTTTGAATGATTTAATAGCTCCGCTCATGCTTTTCCATAATTCAATAGCATTATCAAAAGGAGCAAGTGCTCTACCAACTATTATAGAGCTCATAATCATGTTACCAGGAGTCATTGATGCCCCATGAGTTTCTACAACAAGGTAAGCACCAACGCCAGTAACTGCCATTTGCATTATGTTACGGATAAACCTTGAAAAGTTAGAAATGACGCCATTACGATAGCTAGCGGTTGATTGTTTATCAAGTGCTGCTAAGTTAAATTTATGCCAATTTTTTGTAACATTTTTCATCATCCCCATTGCTTCTACTACTTCGGCATTTCTATTAGCAATATCGGCTTGCGTCATACCTTTAATCGAGAATTCTGTAGCTTCACCTAAGGTTTTGTTAGTAGCCGCCGCATTAAAGAAAGCGGTTGAAACTATTACAATTGCACCAAAAACCGTAATAAAACCGATATACGGATGAATCGAGAAAATAACTGCAATATAGATCAAACTCCAAGGTGCATCGAATAAGGTATTAATTCCGGTACTTGTTAGGAATGTTTTAACGGATTGAAAATCACGTAATAGCTGGCTAGACCCCATATTTACACGTGTTGCTGCCGCTGAAATCGAAGAGGCAAAAATCACTGGTGCTACCGTTCGATCAAGCCATTCTCCCACTTTTATAAGAGTAAAAGAACGAGCAATTTGCAGTAACCCGTAAACAAAGTAAATATAAGCAATTATTATCGATAAATATAATAATGTATATAAATTACCACTACCAAGCACCCTATCTAAAACTTGTAGTGAATAAAGGGGAGTAATTAACATTAGTAAATTAATTACAAAGGCGAACCAAAAAACTATCCAAAAAGCTGTTCGGCACTCTCCTAGTGCGATCATCAAAGGATTTTTTTTATTTAAGGCAGTGTTTTTATTATCCATATTAATTATTTTATAAATAAGTTTTAATTAATTCTTCAGCGATTTGCACGCTATTTAAAGCAGCTCCTTTACGTAAATTATCGCATGTAATCCATAAATTTATGGCGTTCTCTTTACTTTCATCATCCCTAATGCGTGAGACATATACAGCGTCTTCACCCACTACTTCAGTAGGTGAAATATAGGCTAAATCTTTAGTTTGCGAAATCATAACAACCCCGTCAGCATCTTCTAGTATTTCCTCAACTTCTTTAGCATCCACTTTACTACTAAATTCTATATTAACGGATATAGAATGACCAACAAATACAGGTACTCGTACAGAAGTTACGCTAACTTTAAGATGATCACCAATAATCTTCTGTAGCTCTAAAGCAATTTTTGATTCTTCACTTGTATAACCATCTTTATTTAAATCACCTATGTGAGGAAATAAATTGAATGCAATTTGTTTTGGAAATATGTTGGGGCTTTTTTCTTCAAAGATATACTTAGATTTTGTTTGATCATAAAGTTCATCCATTCCTGCTTTACCTGCTCCGGATACTGATTGATAAGTAGATATTACAACTCTTTTTATACTTATTTCATTATCTAGCGGTTTAAGCACAACTGCAAGAGGAATCGCAATGCAGTTAGGATTCGATATAATATTTTTAATGGCAAAGTCTTTAAGTGTTGATAAATTAGCCTCAGGTACAATTAAAGGTATATCTTCACTTAGTCTAAAAAAAGAAGATTTATCAATAACCATACAGTTTTTAACAATAGCAATTGGTATAAACTTTTTTGATACCTCCGAACCTGCTGAAAAAAATGCAATATCTATTTCTTCAAAATCTAGATCATCTAAGCTACTTATTTGTAATACTTGCTCGCCAAAACTAACTTTTTTTCCAATAGAATTATTTGAGGCAACAGCATAGATTTTATTAATAGGAAAATTGCGTTCTGCTAGAATATTTAAGGTTTCACGACCTACATTTCCGGTAGCACCGATAACAGCAATATTATATTTCTTAGTCATTTTTATTTAATTAATCCAATAAGTTTTTCACCACCAATAATATGAAAATGGAAATGAAAAATAGTTTGTCCGGACTTCTCGCCTTTATTGGTGATTAAGCGATATCCGTCTTTATCTAGTCCTGCTTTATTTGCTATATCAGAAATCTTAGCAAAAAAATGTTTTATTTCTTCCACTGAAGCTTTAGAAATAAAATCGGCGTAATCGATATATTCATTTTTAGGTATAATAATAATATGTACTGGTGCAACAGGTGCTATATCTTTAAATGCTAAAACCTGCTCATCTTCATAAATTACTTCTGCCGGTAAATTTTTATTTATAATCTTTGCAAAAATATTTTCTTTATTGTACATAATTATTACGCTCCAGAAATTTTAATTCAGCTTCTACTTGTGAACCCGCAACTACTATATCTTTAAGCGTAAAATCATTTCTTTTTAAATGATTTTCTCTAATATCGGCAGCAAAAAAACCGAATATTAACATGACAATTAGCTTTAATGCAAATGTTAACTCAGATATATTAATTGCCATTGCTATTAAATTTATCGTTACAGCTATAATAACAGGTAACCACATTTTATGGTATAATGCCCAGAATACACTTAAAAGTGCTGCTGTCCATGAAAAACTTTCTTTAATGACAATAAAATTATTATTTTTTTGTGCAGGGTTAATGTATATTGCATATATATTCATTATTTAAACCTTGAAAATTCAAAAAAAGATAATTAACTATAACTGGATTACTCAAGTAATAATTAACATTATTTAATTATTATAAATAATGAATATATTACTTAATCAGCAAATTAATATCAATAAATTTTACATTATGTCAGATAATTTAGCCTTACATGGCACTACAATACTTTGTTTAAAAAAGAACGAAGAAATAATTATAGCAGCAGATGGACAAGTTTCACACGGCAATACAGTATTAAAATCTACTGCTCGAAAATTACGAACTATAGCTAATAATAAAATTATTGCAGGTTTTGCTGGTTCTACTGCTGACGGGCTTGCTTTATTTGAAAAGTTAGAAGTAAAAATAGAGCAACATAAGCATAATTTGCTTAGAAGTGCGGTTGAGCTTGCAAAAGATTGGCGTAGCGACAAATATTTACGTCGTTTAGAAGCAATGATGATTGTTGCTGATCGCAATCATATACTAATTTTAACTGGTAACGGTGATGTTGTTGAGCCAGAGAATAATGTTGCAGCAATAGGTTCAGGCGGTCTATTCGCCTTATCCGCAGCACGTGCTTTAATGTCTTACGATAATCCTCTAACTGCTGAAGAAATTGCTTTAAAATCTATGAATATAGCAGCAGATCTTTGTGTATTTTCTAACCATAATATTATAACGGAAAAAGTTGTATGAAATCTACTAAAACTACTAATACTAATAAAAAAGACCCTATGGGGCTTACACCTTCTCAAATAGTTAACGAGCTTAACAGATTTATCGTAGGTCAAGAAAAGGCTAAAAAAGCCGTTGCTATTGCCCTTAGAAATCGTGGTCGTCGTAAAAGAGTAGAGGGAAATTTACGTAATGAAATAGTACCAAAAAATATCTTAATGATAGGTTCAACGGGAGTCGGTAAAACAGAAATTGCAAGAAGACTTGCTAAACTTACTAATTCTCCTTTTTATAAAATAGAAGCAACAAAGTTCACCGAGGTTGGCTATGTAGGGCGTGACGTAGAATCAATAATTCGTGATTTAGTAGAAATAGCGGTTAATACTCAAAAAACGATAGCTAAAACGGAAGTAGATATTAATGCACGTGAGAAAGCAATCGAAAGAGTATTAGAGAGTCTAGTAGGTAAGACTTCAAGTAGTAAGACAAGAGAAAAGTTTCAAGAAAAAATCTTAAGTGGCGAGCTTGATGATACGGAAATTGAAATTAGTGTAGCTGATACAGCTCCTGTAGGCGGAGGTAGCTTTGAAATACCTGGCATGCCTGGGGCATCTATGGGAGTGCTTAATCTTGGTGATATGATAGGAAGAGCTTTTGGAACGACTAAAACTAAAACAAAGAAAATGTTAGTTAAAGAAGCAATGAGTATAATTTTATCAGAAGAGTCTGAAAAATTAATTGATCAAGAAAAAATCATCCAGCAGGCAATTAATTTAGTTGAAAATGATGGGATAGTCTTTATTGATGAAATTGATAAGATTGCCTCAGTAGCTAATTCTGGAGCAAAGAATTCAGAAATAAGTAGAGAGGGCGTGCAAAAGGATTTACTACCTTTGATTGAGGGGACAACAGTTAATACAAAATATGGTCCTGTTAAAACAGATCACATATTATTTATTGCTTCAGGAGCTTTTCACATTGCAAAACCCTCAGATTTATTACCTGAATTGCAAGGAAGATTACCTATTAGAGTAGAGCTGAATTCATTAACTAAAGAGGATATGATAAAGATACTACTTGAGCCTGAAACTAGCTTAATAAAGCAATATTCGGCTTTAATAGGTACTGAGAAAGTAGAACTTGAATTTACGAATTCCGCTATAGAGAAAATTGCAGATTACGCTACTACAGTTAATCTAGAAATCGAAGATATAGGAGCAAGAAGATTGCATACTATACTTGAGAATTTACTTGAAGATATAAGCTTTAGAGCTAGTGAAATGCAAGGTGAAAAAATATCTATAGATGATAAATTTGTAGAAAATCAATTATCAAAAATACTAACTAATCTTGACTTAGCAAAGTTTGTTCTGTAGTATACCTTTGCAATCAAAGGTAGTGCTTTAAAACATGATAATTCATATAGCAAGTCTTACATTCAACGGGATTGATATCACTGATGTTGATGTGCAGGTACAAATATCGCCTGGTATACCTGCTTTTACCATAGTAGGGCTTGCTGACAAAACTATTGCTGAGTCAAAAGAGCGAGTTAAAGCAGCTTTATCTTCTATAGGGCTTGCATTACCCACCAAAAAAATTTTGATAAATTTAGCTCCAGCAGATTTAGTAAAAGAGGGTAGTCATTTCGACCTTGCAATTGCTTGTGCAATACTTACTGCTATGAATATTTTGCCAGAAACTGAAATAGCAGAATATCTAATAATAGGTGAGTTATCTTTAGATGGGTCGATATTGCCGGTAAATGGTGCATTGCCTGCGGCAATTGGTGCTACTGCTAGAGGTAAGGGGCTAATTTGCTCGAATAAAAACTCATCTGAAGTTGCTTGGTCAGGTAATGATAATATACTTGTAGCAGGTAATTTAATTGAGTTAGTAAATCATTTTAAAGGTTCACAAGTTCTAAGTCCTCCAGAAGCTATCGTCCAAGACGAGCCAGCAAATTACCCTGATTTTAAAGATGTAAGAGGACAAAATATAGCTAAAAGAGCTTTAGAAATTTCTGCATCAGGTGGTCATAATTTGTTAATGTTTGGTCCTCCTGGTACAGGAAAATCAAGGCTTGCAAGCTGCCTGCCTGGAATACTGCCTAAAATGTCGGTGAAAGAGATTTTAGAATGTAGCATGGTAACAAGTATTGCTGGAAAGTTTTTAGATGGTAAGCTTACTAAAATAAGACCATTTAGAACTCCTCATCATTCATGTTCACTTGCTGCTATGGTTGGTGGTGGTGTTGGAAAAAAGGTAAGACCAGGTGAGATTACACTTGCCCATAATGGCGTATTGTTTTTGGATGAACTACCTGAATTTCCTCAGCATGTTATTGAATCTTTAAGGCAACCTATCGAAAATGGTGAGATACTAATTTCAAGATCAAATGCCCATATAAAATATCCAGCAAATTTTCAGTTAATAGCAGCCATGAATCCTTGTAAATGTGGCTATTTAGGTGATTCTTATAAAGAATGTGTTAAAGCTCCAAAATGCGGAGATGATTATAAAATGAAAATTTCTGGTCCTATTATGGATAGATTTGATTTGCACATAGAAGTGCCTAATATTAATATTTATGATTTAACAAATGAGAGTTCTGAAGAAAAATCAGAAGATATTGCTAAAAGAATAGAAAAGGTACGCATAATCCAAGAAAGAAGATATGAGGGTTATAATATTAAAACAAATAATAGATTGGATGGTCAGTTATTGATAGATTATGCAATGCCCGTAGATGAGGGTAAAGATTTACTAAATGAAGCTGCAAGTAAGTTTCGTTTATCAATGCGTGCTTACAACCGAATACTTAGAGTAGCACGTACTATAGCCGATCTTGAAAGTGAAGATAAAGTTTTAAGAATGCATATTGCTGAAGCTTTAAGCTATCGTAAAATGGAGTATTGATAAATGCATAACTGGATTTTTATGCGGTTTATGGTATGATAATAAATAATATGGAAGGTAATAATTAATATGTCTGAAGTTAATCCTCGTGTAGATTTAGCATTTAAAAAAATCTTTGGAGTAGAAGAGAACAAGGATTTACTAATATCGCTTGTTAATTCGATAGTAGGCAAGGAAGATCAAATTGTAGAGGCGACACTACTTAATCCGTATAATCCGAAAAATTTTAAAGCAGATAAACTCTTTGTACTTGATATTAAAGCACAAAGTGAAAGCGGTAAAATATTTAACGTTGAAATACAAGTAACGGATGAAGCGGATTATGATCAAAGAGCCTTATATTATTGGGCAAAAATGTATACCCAACAATTAAAAGAGGGGGACGATTACTCAAAGTTAAATAAAACGATAGGTATTCATATTCTTAATTTTACAAGTATTACGGACACAGATAAATATCATAATATTTTTAATTTACATGAAAAAGACACCGGCTTAAAATATTTTTATGATATAGAATTACATACGATAGAGCTTAATAAGTTTGCCAAAGTGCTAAAGAGGACATATCGGATATAGTAGAAAAAGTTAAAAATGCTTTAGATATGTGGCTAGCTTTTTTAACACGTCATGATTTGCTTAATAAGGATAACCTTCCTAAAGAGCTAGATAATAAAGATTTAAAAAAAGCGTTAACAGTACTTGAAATAATAAACTTTACTAAAGAAGAAAGAGAAGAATATGAAGACCGCTTAAAGTGGCTTAGAATTGAAACTAATACTCTTAAAAAAGCTGAAGCTAGAGGTGAGGCAAGAGGTGAGGCACGAGGTGAAGCTAGAAGAAATATTGAGATAGCAAAGAACTTATTACTTGATAATGTAGATATAAATACGATAATGAGAGCTACAGGGTTAATTATAGAGGAAATTGAAAAACTAAAAACAGAAATTGAGGACCTTAAGAAATAATTTAGAACTTTTGAACAAAATGAAAAAAATTTACTTCATAGCAGGTGAAGCGTCGGGGGATTTTGCTGGTGGTCGGATAATTCGAAATCTAAAAGCTGATAAAGAATTAAAGATTATCGGAATAGGAGGACGAAATATGGAAGAAGCTGGCAATTTTGAAAGCCTATTTCCAATATCTGAAATAAATTTGATGGGCTTTTTTGAAGTAATACCTCATATTTTTAGGATAAAAAAATTAATTAATAAAACAGTCGAAGATATAATAGATAATAAACCTGACATATTAATTACCATTGATTCGCCAGGATTTACTTACCGTGTGGCAGCTAAGGTAAGAGAGCGTTTGCCAGAACTTAAGATGATTCATATTGTTGCACCATCAGTTTGGGCTTATAAAGAGGGCAGGGCAGCAAAATATGCAAAAATCTATAATTGCTTGTTTGCTCTACTACCTTTTGAGCCACCATATTTTACCAAAGTTGGGCTTGATTGCAGGTATATAGGTCACCCGATAATGGAGCAGGAATTTTATAGTGATAAGGTGGCTTTGCGACAAGAGCTTGAAATAGATGAGGATACAAAAGTTTTATGCGTTACACTTGGAAGTAGAAAAGGGGAAATCTTAAGACATCTACCAATTTTTATCCCTGCTATTGAAAAAGTTTATGATGACCATAAAAAAAAACTTATGGTAATATTTCCGCTTGCAAATCCTGATCATGAAAGAATAATAAAGCCTTTTTTAGAAAAGGTTAGGTTTAATTATATATTCTCATATGAAAGATTGAAAAGCTATGCTGTTTCTGACTTAGCATTAGCCAAATCTGGTACTAATACTTTAGAGATAGCAGCGTCTGGTACTCCTATGATTGTAGCGTACAAAGTTAATATTTTTAGTTTTATTATTATTAGGTTGTTGATAAAAATCAAATATGTTACTTTGATTAATATAATAGGGAATAGAGAAATAATTCCGGAATTTATTCAATTTAATTGTGAAGCTAATCTTATTAGTGATAAATTAAAAGAATTATTGTTAAATCCTCAGGAAGTTGATAAGCAAATAACGGAAAGTCACAAGATTTTACAAGAGTTAGGGTTTAAATCAAACATATATCCATCTTATTTAGCTACAAAAATTATTAGACAAGAATTCTTAAAATAAATTTGTTAAAAGAGAAAGGTTTTTGCTTGAACCGCTCCAAAGCATTTTTTGCGTCATGAAAAACATTAATACTAATATAACAATAAAATATATTTCTATACTTTTTTGCATAGTATTAATCTGTTTCATTAAAGCTTTTAAATCATGCGAAATTTTCTTTTGTTCTTCAATAGTGTCAGAACGCATTGTCATTAAGAAGCCTGAAATGCTTCCTAATTTATTATGCAAAGATTTTAGCTTATCGCTTTCGTTATTTTTTGGATCGTTGTCTTGATCTTGTGTCATATTATATAATGCCTATTATTAAGATCAGTATATATATAGCTTCAAGCAATAAAGTTGATACATCAAATTTAGTGAGTCTCGATTTTGCTCACGTATTTAGTATACGCTCTGCAATCTCGCTTGCAAATTTAATGTCTGAACTTCATTGCTTTTTGCTATACCCTTGATATTTCAAAGGTTGGTAAGCCAAATTTGGGGGTTCATAATTTCTAAAATGGAGTGATATTTACTATAGTCTTTTAATATAATCCAAATATTTCAGTGCTAAATTTTAAAACTCTTGATCTATTTTACAAGCAGTATATAATTATTAGCAAATATATGATCTTAACCAAACTTTAAGTTATTTCTACTACATGTTATTTTAAATGTCAAGAAAAAACCATATTTCATGGTATTTTCTAAGTTTTATAAAAAATGTTAAAAAATATATTAAAAATCAAGTTTTTTTTAGCCACATTATCTTTAATTATATTTATTACCATATTAAACTTCGGCGTATTTTATATTTTTGTACCGGGTAATTTAGCTCAAACTAAAACAATAATTATCGAGCCTAAATTATCTATAAACCAAATAGTTACAAAACTTTACTCTAATAAAGTAATAAAATATCCAGAAGTTTTTAAGATAATTGCTAAAATTTACTCTATAAAAAATCCTCTTAAAAGTGGTGAATATATTTTCACGCATAATATTTCGCCTCTGCAAACTTTAAGAGTTTTAGCAAGCGGCAAGTCTGTAATACATAAAATAATAGTGCCTGAGGGTACTGTAGTTCAGGAAGTTGTAAAAAAAATTAATGAAGAAACACGTTTAGTAGGTGAGATAAAGGGAATAATCCCTGAAGGATTCCTAATGCCATCAACTTATTTTTTCTCATATGGTGATCAAAAAGAGCGAATAATCAATCAGATGAGAAATCTAATGTCTAATAACTTAGATAAAGTGATGATAAATCTTTCGCCTGATTCTCCATTAAAAACTAGGCTTGATATATTAACGCTTGCTTCTATAGTAGAAAAAGAAGCGGGTTCTGATGCAGAGAAGCCTATTATTGCCGCAGTATTTCTTAATCGTTTAAAAAAGAATATGAAGCTGCAAGCTGATCCTACTACTATATATGCTTTAACGGAAGGAAAATTTAAGCTAGCAAGAGCTTTAACTAAAAAAGATTTATTGCAAGAATTGCCGTATAATACTTATTATATTAAAGGATTGCCACCAGGACCAATTTCTTGTCCCTCGTTAAAATCTCTAGAAGCAGTTGTAAAACCTGCTAAAACAGATGCATTATTTTTTGTAGTTGATGGAAAAGGTGGGCATAATTTTTCTAATGACCTTAATGATCATAATAGATTTGTTGAGATGTATAGAAAAAGCATGATTAAAGTACCCGTAATAGATCCAGAGAAAACCAAAGAAAATTATGAATAATAGTGAATTTAGTAAAATAGCTGAAACAGTAATTGCACATATAGCAGACAGGATTGAAGAACAAAATCAGGACATAGATGTAGACCTACAAAGCGATATATTAAGTATTGATACAACTGACGGTATATATGTAATAAATAAACAAAGTGCCGCTAAGGAAATTTGGTTATCATCTCCTGTTAGTGGACCTTATCATTTTTTCTATGAGCAAGGGAAATGGAAAAATAGAGCAGGGCTAGAGCTAATGAGTATTTTAACTGACGAGCTTGGAATTGATTTTTAAAAGGTTAGCTAGATTTACATAAACTTAAACCCTTGTCAATAACATCAGAATCTATATTTAGACAGTCAAGAATTGAATGAAAAACATAATCATGGCTAATTTCATTATTGGCATAATTTTTAATTGATGCCACTGATTCAGGATGCTTTTGCTTAAATTCATCTGACATCCAGATTAGAAAGGGTACGGTTGTTTGTTCTGCAATTAGCGGTCCGCCATGACCATAATAGCCATTTTCCCCTAATGATTCGCCATGATCAGAGACATATAATAGAAATGCATTTTTGTCTTTTAGTAAATCAATCAAATTAGACAAAAAAAAATCAGTGTATAAAATAGAATTATCGTAGCTATTAACAAGTGCTAGCTGCTCGCAATTACTGGCGTCGGACTTAATTTTATCACTGCAAATAGGAGTGAATTGCTCAAATTCTTTAGGATATCTTACTGTATAATTCCAGTGGCTACCGGATGTATGAACTACTATAAATTGTTTACTTGAATTTGAAATTATTTCTTGTACAAAGGGAAGCATTTTCCCGTCATGATCATTTAGAGAAAATAAGGCAGAGCCCCCTGGTACTATAGTAAAATTAACATCATTATAGATAGTACCTAAGTCAAAATTTGCAAAATTTCTCATTAAAGTTTGCGTACCAATCCAAGTAGTATTAAATCCTATACTAGTCAAAACTGATAAAAAACTATTTTCAAGTTTATTATCTTCAATTTTACTTGCAGGATAACGTGAAAGTAATGAGGGTATAGAAATATAAGTTAAGTTTGATGCGGATTTAGCTTTAAAGGAAGTAAGATTTTCAATATTTTTCAATCGAGGTGTTGTATCTCTCATATAACCATTAATACCGAAATGATCAAATCTTGCGGACTCTCCTATGACTAAAACACCGATAATATCATTATCGGAATTATCGACGAAATTATACTGCTTACTGATATCTATTTGAGCATAATTTTTACCTCCTAGGCTTCCAGCAAAATTAAGATAAGTATTATGTAAATACTGAACAGGAAAGTAATTTTTTAATATTTTAAAAGATGGAGTAATGATATTATATAAAAAGATAAGTAAGCAAGCTGCGGATAATAATTTTGTGACAAAAGATTTAGTATCAGAAGTAGCGAAAGTTCTGAGTGTGTAAAGACAAGTAAATAAACTAAAAATCATCCATATTATTAATTTAATACTTGTAAGTTCATAAACCTCGTTCAAATCTGTTGAGAAAAAACTACCAATTACTTGCTTAGTAGGGGTTATTTTAAAGAAATAAATATAATAGCTAGCTATTGCAGAAGTAATAAATAAAAAGCATGAACCAATTTTTAATGCTAATCTATGTACGCTAAGACCAAAAAATGCTATAAAAGAAAATATATAAACATAGCAGAAATCTTTTGATAGTTCTAATATTCCTCTGAAGATTGTTGCTTTATAATAATCAAATTTATAAATTAATATTGCACTATTAAATAATAAGCAGTAAATAAAGGCTAAAATTGCCGATAATTTAATTAATTTAATATCTAAATGTTTTTGGATATTTTTTAGCATATAATACAATAATTATGTAAATTTTGTACACACAACCTATCATGATCATAAATAATCTTCAAGAATTTTATCGGCTTTTATTACCAAATGCACCTCTTATCTCTATTGATTATGGCAGTAAAAAAATAGGCATTGCTATATCTAATCAAGAACGTAACATAGCCATGCCACTAAATATTATCACTGAAGCAAGTAAAAAAGCGATTATAGCCTCTTTGCTGGAGAAAATTGAACAGTATAAAGCTTGCGGTATTGTAATAGGCTTGCCGATTGATATGAGCGGAATGCAGACAGAGCAATCAGCTATAGTAATAAAATTTGCCGAAGAATTGACAAAATCTATAAATTTACCTATATATCTACAAGACGAACGACTCACTACAAAAGCCGCAAATAATTTTCTCAAATCATTCGGTATTAAACGAAAAGAGCGTAATAATAATGATGACGCAGTAGCAGCTAGTATGATCTTAGAAACAGTCCTTAATTCTATTAACAAACTTTAGGTTCGAGTCTTCTAGGGCTTGCCCTAGAGTACTATTTGCTAACCTAGAAAATGTGAATTTATTTTTGGAACAATTAATATTACTGTATAAATAATTTTTATGGAAGATTTAAACTGCTGGAAAGAAAAATTTGAAATTTGTGAATATGCTAAAAAACTTCTTGATAAAATTGAGGATTTAAACGCCAAAGTAAAAAAACCTATAGATCTTGATGAAGTCAAAAAAGGTATTTATTACGCTCGTAAATATCATGGTTTGCAAATGCGTCAATCAGGTGATCCGTACTATTCCCATCCTATTGAGGTAACTATAATGCTTGCAGAGTTTGTAGCGTATGATGCTCCAAAGCTTTACAACGCTATTATGCTACAAGCAGCATTACTTCATGATACTATTGAGGATACGGAGCTTACTGAAGCAATGATTACTGAGATTTTTGGTGCAGAAGTTGCAAAGCATGTAGAAGGTCTAACTAGAGTTAAACCTACTGGAAAAATAAGTGCCGAAGAAAGCCTTAATTTACTCATCAAACAAAAAAGATATGATACTGTACTTATAAAACTATTTGATCGTATTCATAACATGCAAACCTTAGAATCTAAATCTCCTGAAAAGGCACATAAGATAATTAAAGAAACGCTAAGGAAATTTTTACTTTCTGCTATACATTTAGAATGTTATGAGATTGAAGAAAAGTTCAGTAATATATGTAATAAATTTCTAAATAATCATAAATTATAATTTATAAATAACCAGCTTTCTTTTCCAATTCCTGAAAATGATTAAGACCAAACATACAAGTCACAAGTAATGGTACCATAACAATAAATAACCCATACTGACCAAAATATTTAGTTATATATATAATCCCAAATGAAGTAATTACATACATTAAAGCTCTAGAAATAGCATATATCATGCTGCTATAAGTAAAGCGTTTAAAAACTGGAAAATGTCTAAAGAATATAGAAACAGCGGGAACAGTATCAAAAGAGCATGATATTATGCATATTTGAATTAAAAGAAGCTGTATAGGTGTGGTTACATTTCCTAAAAGATATGGTGAAGATAAAATAAATATAAATAATAAGGCTAATTTTACTCTAAGAATTTTTAAAGGGTATATTTTATAACTCAAGAAACATATTAAAGATAAAGTAGCCAAATGAAACATTGAGATAATAAAATTATGATGAATCACCTGAGAAGCACTATATCCAAATGAATTCTTTAATACTTCACCGCAGGTAATATAAGTGTAATAGAAACATATAGGCCAAGCACAGCTCATTATAAAGAAATATATTGTTGTCTTTCTACTAGGTTTTTGATTAAAAATTTCATCATGTTTTAGTGCTTTTGTGTCTAGATTGATCTTCTCATATCTTCGTAAAAGTCTAGCACTTGCATTTACAAAGTCGGGTGTTTCTCTAAGCTTGGTTCTAGCATAACCACCTATAACTGCGATAGCTGCACCTATCCAAAAAGCAATACGCCAATTCAATCCATGTGTGGTAACTAAAGAAGCTACAGCAAGTGCTGCTGTAGTTCCAATTACTGACGCTACAGCAATAAAAGAAACAAAAGGATATTGAACAGGTGGCTTTGTAATTTCAGTTAAATATAGCTCTGCACCTACTATCTCACCTACGGATGCCATACCTTGAACTGCACGGCAAACTGTAATTAATACAGCAGCAAAATAACCTATTTGCTCGTAAGTCGGAGCATTAGCCATCACTACACATGATAAAGCCATTAAGGTAGTTGTCATAATAACAGTGGACTTCCTACCTAATTTATCACCAATTCTTCCGAAGATATATGCTCCTAATGGTCTGAATATAAAAGTAGAGCAAAAAGTAAAAGCAGAGAGAAAAGAAGTAACGCTAGGCTCATATTTAGGGAAAAATAGTTCATTTAATAATACTGCTAAATGAACATATAGCATTAAGTCAAAATATTCTAAAAAGGTGGCAGTAGATAAAATACCAGCAGCTTCTTTTTGCTCTCTGGTCAAAGTTGTTTGTTCTTTTGCGTAACCTAGCATAATTTCCTTATAAAATGAGTTGTAAAAAAGCTATTATATATAAAGTCAATAAAGAATGTTAGTTAAGAGTTAAAAAAAGTTAAGTATGAGTTTAAAGCTCTTTTATTTAAATCAATATCTTCTATTTCTCCATTTTTGCGGTTTTTAAGCTCGACAATATTATTTGCAGCTTTTTTAGGACCAATTATTATTTGGTAAGGTGAGCCGATAAGATCGTGCGTTGCAAATTTACTTCCGGCTCTTACGTCAGTGTCATCGTATAACACCTCAATATTTTGAGCAAGTAGTTCATTATAAACTCTTTCTGCAAGCTCTAAGCATTTGCTATCATGAATATTTAAGTTGATTAATGAAATTTTAAAAGGTGCAACAGCGATAGGCCATATAATACCTTTTGCATCACTATTTGCTTCTATGATAGCTGCAACTAGTCTTGAAATACCTATGCCGTATGAACTCATTTCTATCGGTGTTAATTTGCCATGCTCATCATTAATAAGGGCATTCATGTTAACGGAGTATTTTGTGCCAATATAGAAAATATGTCCGACCTCTATACCTTTGCTGCTAGTTATTTCTTTATCAGAAGATAATTTACTTGCATCGTGCTTCTCTTCAGCAGCTGCATACCAGCTTTTTATTTCTTCAATATCAATATCGGGGTTATCTTTTAGTGTCTTAAATCTTTTATCGTAATAAATATTACTTTCACCGGTTTCGGCAATGATATGAAACTCATGGCTTAATTTCCCGCCTATCGGACCATTATCGGCAATAACCGGAACAGCAAATACGCCTAAATCTCTGAAAGTATTAATATAAGCCTTATACATCTGATTGTAAGTCTTAACCGCACTTTCTTCATCAATATCGAAAGAATAGGCATCTTTCATTAGAAATTCTCGACCTCTCATAACACCAAATCGTGGTCTAATTTCATCACGAAACTTCCATTGAATATGGTAAAGATTTTTTGGCAAATCTTTATATGATTTAATATTATTACGGAAAATATCCGTAACCATATCTTCATTAGTTGGACCAAATAACAAAGTATTATCGTGACGATCTTGAAATTTTAGCATCTCTTTGCCGTAATTATCAAAACGTCCTGATTCTACCCATAAATGTGCTGGTTGTATACAAGGCATTAAGACTTCTAGACAACCAGCTTTATCCATATTTGAGCGTACAATATTCTCAATATTTTTAAGCACTTTTAAGCCGAGTGGTAACCAGCTATAAATACCGGCAGCTTGTTGCCTAATCATTCCACTTCTAAGCATTAGTTTATGAGAAGTTATTTGGGCTTCACTTGGGTCTTCTTTTAAAACAGGTAAGAAATATTTGGATAGTAACATATTATTTTTTCGAAGTAAGGTTTAAGAATTCATGACGATATTTTTGCTGTTCGGCGAATATTCCCGTATAATGCATAGTGTTCATGATGCTGTTATCTTGCATTACACCACGCATTGACATACAGCTATGTAAAGCTGATATTTTAACTGCAACACCAAGTGGCTTTAAATTTTCTTGCACGCTTTCAGCTATTTGTACTGTCATTTTTTCTTGAATTTGTAATCTCTTAGCAAAAGCGTTTACTATTCGTGCAAGCTTACTTATACCGACAATACAATTATCCGGAATATAAGCTATATGTACTGTACCGCTAAAAGGTAACATATGATGTTCACAAAAAGAGGTAAATTTTATGCCCTCTAATGAGATAAAATCTTGAAAATTACCGGTATCACTAAATTTTGTTTCTAATATTTCCTCAATATTTTTGCCATATCCTGAAAATATTTCTTCATAACTTTTGATTACTCTATCGGGAGTTTTAAATAATCCCTCACGATTAGGATCCTCACCGATAAATCTTAGTAATGTTCTTACTGCCTCTTTTGCTTCTTCTTTCGTCGGTTTTTTAATCGTCATAATTTTGTTTATTTTTCAAAAAGATTATTTTACCACAAATAAAGACAAACATCAAGCCACCTACTATAGCAATAAGCCAGCCGCCGCCCATCATACCCATTAATAGCTTAGCAGATAGCGGCATTACAGTATTTGGGTCTTTACGCATAACGCCATAACCACCGGCAAAAGCAAGCCCTAATATGTGCAAGATTTGCCCAAAGGTAAGGAGGTAGAGTGTGGTTGTTATTGTCATCCCGCGACTTGATCGCAGGATCCAGTTAAAAATATCAATATTATTGATATTTTTATTTATTTTTTGGATACCGTGGTCAAGCCACGATATGACACCGAATGCGTTTTTCGATCCATGCAACAACGCCCTACGCTCCTTGCAATGACGTTTAACACCCAAATAACAATATCCCATGCAGGCAATACTTATCCCGACGATAGAGCCGTGATAATGGGCAGGGATCACTACATTTATGCCGGATATATTCATAGCTATCAAACCACCGAGTAGGAATAAAGTAATGGAACAGAGGAGGGTGGCTTTAGTTATAGAGGCTGTCATTCCTGCGGAAGCAGGAATCCAGTAGATTTTTTTTTCTGGATTCCCGCTTTTGCGGGAATGACATACCCACTCAAGCCCTATTCCTCCAATACATAATCCGGGTGCTATTCCGCCTAAATATTTCATATGGTTGGTATAAAATTCTTTAAAGTTACCATCGATGATATCGTAAGAGATATGCCCCCAAATAATAAGAGTGCTGAAAACAAAATTTAAATATAGCAAAAACAGATAGAATTTTTGGAATTTTGATTCTCTGCCTATTAGCTTCTCAAATAACATAATCCAAATAAACATTGCTATTTGAGTATATATAAATTGCAGTAAATGACCGCCGCTCCAAAAAAGTAATTTATAATAAAATTCTATCTCGATAGGAATAATTTGGATAACATTTTGTAAATCACTATAAGAACACCAAAAACAAACCCAACTCAAGATATACATTATTATAGTCGATAAAATAGTGAAGTTAATTAAATTACTCCAGTTTGCCCAGTTGAAAAAATATAGAATATTAATAGCATATAGAAGTAAAGTAATACCGAATAAGCTAAGACCTAAGACAAATATTATATTTTCAAGCATTGGTATATAATTATTCATGATCGGATTATGTCCAGCTATAGGGGAAATGGCTATAAGGATGGTAGCAAAAAAAGCGAGTTTAGGGTATACGCTGTCATCCCGTGGCTTGACCACGGGATCCAGTATAAAGCAAGATAACCTAAGCTTTTTATATTTGTATTTTTTATTACTGGATCCCGTGGTCAAGCCACGGGATGACATATGTATTACACTACCCCAAACACTAGCCGTAATCGACAGTAGCCAAATTAATACCGATAAATCAACATGGATAATTAACGCAGATTTGAAAATATGAGGATTGGGAAAAAAGCTAGCGAGTTGCGGTGTGCGGAGTACTACTAAAACAACTGAATATAAACCAGCAAACGCTAAAGATGTAATACCAAGCTTAAGCCAAGTATTTTGTATTTTAGTAATGTTTGAAGTCATAAAATCAATTAACAAATAGTTAACAAATTAGTTATTTGCTTGCAAAAATAAAAAAATTATTTATAATAGCATAATATAAAAATTAGCATTGTAAATAAGGTATTGTTTAATATTTTTTTGCCTTACTTCAATTACTTAACTTTTCCTTAAATGATTAATATTATAATAAAGGCAAATATGAAAAAAATAATACTTCAAGGTTATGACGTAGGAGATTTTTCTAATCAACAGAGTATAGTACCTATTTATAAAGGAAACAATATAGAAGCTTATCTTGCTCAAAAAGCTCCTGAAGCTAGAGAAATATTTATTTACGCTCATGGCAGTCAATATTTTTCTCACGAACATTCTCTTCCACAGTTAAGCTTAACTTTACAATCAAGTAATAATGAGCTTGTGCCTAGCATATTGTCGAAAATAACTGAAAATACGGAAGAAAATAAGCCTAATATTGTACACATACTATCCTGTCATGCAAGTACTGCCCACTATAATATGCAAAATATTAACGGAAATATTGTATTATGTACTTACGCTCCCGCTAATTATGTTTCAAATGGTTATGTAGCTGAACTTTTATTTAACACAAAAAATAATTTTGATAATTTAAATGATTTTATTGTAAAAAAATTACCATTACTTACTGCAATTAGTTTTGGCATTAGCTATAAGCTAGATGAAAATGTATATCCTCTTATTTTTGATAATAGTTCTATCAAAGGCATGGATATCAATAGCTTCTCAGAATTTTTGCAAAAACAATATATTAAAGTACAAAAATTTTATACAAATCTTCAGGAAAAATATGTCGATAAATACCCGGAACTATTTCCGGAATATAATTTTCCTGAAAAAATATCTTATTCAACAGAGGAGTTAAAACAAGCTTTTAATGTATTGTTAAATTTAGATAGTGAAAAATTGAGCATTGAAGAAATACAGCATCTTTTAGCAATAGACAATTCACATGTTGGAAATATTTTAGCAGATGCGATTAAATGTAACAGAACAGACGCTATAGAAGTAGTGATTAATACAATGAAAGAAGCTACAACTGTAGATTTACATTCAGCTGTCAAATTTAACAATTTAGCTGTGCTTAACAGGTTACTCGATAAAACCGAAAAAGTTGAAAATTGTATTTTACAAGAGGCTATTCAAGAACACAAAATAGAAATTGCTGAAATGTTAATTAACAGTAATAAAATAAAAAGTTTTACTAATGATTATTTACTTGTGGCAATCAACGCTAATAATTTACCTATACTTAAAATATTACTTAATAAAGAAGAAAATATAGTAGGTTATCTTTTATATCGTGCTGCTGAGTTAGAGAATATAAATACAGCTGAAACAGTCGAGCTATTATTTGATAAAACTAAAGAAACTGATTATTTTATCAATACAAGAGTTTTACTTAGAGCTGTAAAAGAAAACTGCCTATCTTTAATCAATAAAGTAATAGGTAGAATGAATGAATTTGATGATATACCAGATGTAATTTTTGATTCAGTAATTGAGAGAGGTAACACTCAAATAATTAAAATATTACTAGAAAAAATAGCTTCTTTTGATTTTTTAATTAAAGCTATTAATTCAAATAATCTTCCTGCAGTAGAAGATATACTAAAAACAATAAAGGTTGAAAATAAAGATATAGCAGCAATTATTATGTCAGGTAATACTGATATGTTTAAAATACTCGCTAATAAAATAGGTGATGATAAAATTTTAGATATTGCAATTAAGTTAGGTGATTCTTCAGTAGTTAATAATATACTAGATGAAAAGGAAAAACAGGGAATTTTAGATAGCAATAAATTGGATGAAATTTTTGAGACAGCTGTTAAAAACAGTAACGGAAATGTCATTGAAGATATAATGAATAGAATGCCGGAAGTGACTGGTAAACATTTAACTATCGCTATGCAGTATTATGCACCGGAGAGAGCTTTTATATTTGATAAAGTATATAATAGTATTAAGCAGATTGAGTATAATCTTATCTTAACCGCAATTGATTCAGGAATCCCTGATGTAATTCAGAAATTAGTAAGTAAGTTAGGGGACGAGAAAAAAGCTTCTATACTTTACGATATTCTTAGGTCATCTGATATTGTTAAAAATATGGTTGTGTCGAATATATTATTAAATAATATTGCAAAAATTCCCGATAACTACAAATATGCTCTTTTAGACTTAACTTCTAAAGGTAATTCGTATGGAATAAAAAACTTTTTCATCTTCAATCGACTACTTGAAAAATCAGGACCGATTGATGAAGAACATTTAAATACATATCTTGGTTTACTTGATCCTAGTGATATGTTTTCCATAATGTGTATGGGGAGTTTATATAATATGAAACATCTTGCTTCAAATCATAATAATATTACTACTGTAGAAGATACAATAGTTGATAATTTAACAGTTACTGGTGAAATTAATATAACTCCATCTGACGTTAATCTACTTTAAACCAGGTGGCATGGTTAAATATTCTTCCTTTCACAATTCATTATAGAGGATAGGGTTGGTATTGCCGCCGGATATTAGCACAAGCAGCTTTTTAGGAGTTGTTTGGGTTTTTAGCCAGTTTACTACCGAAACCATGTTTATACTACTTGACGGCTCGCATATTACTTTCAGCAAATGGGTAAGCCAAGCCGTCCAGTAATATATTTCATATTCTTCAGCTAAATAAAAATGATTAAGCTTTTTTAAATATTCAAAGGTACGAGCCGAAACACTGAGAGTTTTAAGACCATCAGCAATGGTACTAGGCAAATTTTCAAATCTAAATATATCATTATTCTTAACTGATAAATAAGCATCATTAGCTGATAAAGGTTCTGAACCTATCAATAAACTTGTTGGTGATATTAATTCTTTTGCAAGATAAAAGCCTGAGATCAGTCCGCCACCACCGCAAGAGACAAAAATAGCATCAGGGCTAAATCCAAGCTGTTGCAAAGTGTGCAGTTGCTACATTTTTAGGATTTTGAAGTAATAAATTCATAAATAATAATTAATTAAAATTAATTGCTTGTAGAAGATAAAAATTATATTTTAAGGTTATGAAATCAAAAAAGCATATCTATGTTCAATTTCTTGCAATCGAATTATGAGTTATTTTTAATATCAATCTATACATTTTTAATCATATTAACAATAAGACATTTTATTAAAAATAAATATCTAATAGTTTTGTGTCATTTGGTCACATTTTTAACATTTTTTATTATGTCTATTGGTGGAGGAAGTGTAGAAAATGACGCATATAAGCGATATGAAGAATTTGTTTTGTTAGAACAGGATAAGCAATTAGAAAATGCTAAAAAAAATCCTGATCAATTTGATTCAATGTTTCAAATTGATCTTAGGCAATTCAAAGACTCAACTGAATTTAAAAAATATCTACTAGATATAGATGATTCCGTAGATAAAAGTGAAGCTATGATGGTAGGATGGATTTTCGCATTTTTATATGAAATTTCTAAAATTTTTGTTTTCTTGCTTACTTCGGTTTTACGGAAAATTATAAGAATTAAACGAATTTTTAAGCAGATATGTTAGGCGGCACGGTTAAATATTCTTCTTTCCATAGCTCGTTATAAAGGATAGGGTCGATATTACCGCCGGATATTAACACAAGCAGCTTTTTAGGAGTTGTTTGTGTTTTTAACCAGTTTACCACTGAAGCCATATTTATACTACTTGATGGCTCACATATTACTTTAAGTAAATGAGTAAGCCAAGCCGTCCAATAATATATTTCGTATTCTTCAGCTAAATAAAAATGATCAAGTTTTTTTAAATACTCAAAAGTACGAGCCGAAACACTAAGAGTTTTAAGACCGTCGGCAATAGTATTAGGCGAATCCTTAAACCTAAATATTTCATTATTTTTAACTGATAAATAAGCATCATTAGCTGATAACGGTTCTGAACCTATCAATAAACTTGTCGGTGATATTAATTCTTTTGCAAGGTAAGAGCCTGAGATCAGTCCGCCACCACCGCAAGAGGCAAAAATAGCATCAGGGCTAAATCCAAGCTGCTGCAAGGCTTCATAACATAACGTACCAGCTCCCGCTATCGTAGAATCGCTATCGGATGGGTGCATATAATAAAAGCTTTGCATTTCGTCTAGCTTTGCTTTTTCTTCTGCTTCTTGCCGAGTATCAGTATATATAACTTCTCCGCCATAATGAATCACTGCTTGCTGTTTTACACGAGAAGTATTTAACGGCAAATAAATTCTTGCTTTAATACCAAGTATCTTACCGGCATAAGCAAGTCCGATTCCATGATTACCTGTGCTATAACCAACTATTTTTTCAGGTAGCTTTCTTTGTTCTTTTAATTCTAATAAATGATTTAATACGCCTCTTACTTTAAATGCACCAGTTTTTTGCAGTGATTCAACCTTAAAAAAAACCTCATGTCCCAGCATCTCGTTTAAGCTTTCGGAATGAACCATCGGAGTTAAATGCAGATATTGTTTAATCCTGTTATGTGCAGTTGCTACATTTTTAGGATTTTGAAGTAATAAATTCATAAATAATAATTAATAATGGTAGCTTGAAATAGTCTTAATACTATATTATATAATTAATACCCGTCAAATTTCAAAGGTTTTAATTGATGAATAAAAAATCACTGCCATTAATGGCACTGCGAGATATAGTAGTATTTCCTGGTGTAATTGCTCCTGTATTTGTAGGTAGGCAAAAATCCCTGCATGCTCTTTCTAATACTACACTTTCTGAAGAAGATAACAGCAAATACATTTTAGTAACATTGCAGAAAAAATTCGATCAAGAAAACCCAAATAGAAACGAGCTTTACGATGTTGGCATACTTGCTAAGGTTATTCAAATAGTAAAATTACCTAACACTACTGCAAAAATATTAGTAGAAGCAATAGCAAGAGTAAAGATAAGTAATATTAAAGGTGATGAAGCATTCGAAGCAAATTATGAAATTATCCCTGATGAAGAAATATTCGATGCTAATAATATGCGGTCATTAGTTGATAATGCTGTGCAATTATTTGCTAAATATGCAGGTAGTGATAAAAAAATCAATGCAGAAATTATTGAAACTATAAATAAAGAAATAAGTGAGACTAGTAATTTTATAAATATTATAAATATTTTAGCTTCACATCTGATTACTTCGCTTGAAGAAAAACAACGCTTACTTGAGGAAACAAGTCCTTTTAAGCGTATTAGTACAATTATTAACATCCTTACATCCAATATAGTTAATTCAGAAACCGAACAAGCTTTGCAACAAAGGGTGAAAAAACAAATAGAGAAAACCCAGCGTGATTATTATTTGCATGAGCAGATGAAAGCGATTCAGAAAGAGCTTGATGAAGATAAATCAGATCTTGCTGAATTTGATAAAAAAATTAAAGCTGCAAAACTATCAAAAGAAGCTAGAGAAAAAGCCGAAGCTGAACTTAAAAAGCTTCGCACTATGAACCAGATGTCAGCAGAATCCGGAGTAACACGTAATTATCTTGAGACGCTACTTAGCCTGCCTTGGGGTAAATATGATAATAGTAAAATCGATATTAACCAAGCTGAGAAAATTTTAAATCGTGATCATTTTGGCTTAGAGAAAGTTAAAGAGCGAATAATAGAATATTTAGCAGTATTACAGCGTTCCAGTAAAATTAGAGGTCCTATATTATGCTTAATCGGTCCTCCTGGCGTTGGTAAAACATCTTTAATAAAATCTATTGCCGAGGGGATGGGTAGAAAATATACCAAATTTGCCTTAGGTGGTGTTCGAGATGAGGCTGAAATTAGAGGGCATAGAAAAACTTATCTTGGCTCAATGCCTGGTAAAATCCTTACTCAGCTTAAGAAAGTTAAGACAAGTAACCCTGTTATGTTACTTGATGAAATAGATAAAATGGGTTCGGACTTTAGAGGTGATCCTGCATCAGCATTGCTTGAGGTGTTAGATCCTGAACAAAATAGCCATTTTGTCGATCATTATCTAGAAGTGGAATATGATTTATCAAATGTAATATTTATTGCGACTGCTAACTCTTATAATTTACCTAGAGCTTTAATCGATAGAATGGAAATTATTGATATTTCGGGTTATATGGAAGAGGAAAAAATTCAAATTGCTAAGAATTATTTAGTTCCTAAGCAGCTTAAAATGCATAAAATTAAAAAGGATGAAATTACTATCTCCGATGATGCTATTTTAGATTTAATTAGATATTACACTAAAGAGTCAGGCGTAAGATCATTAGAGCGTGAAATAGGAGCATTAACCAGAAAGGCATTAAAGCAAATTCTAGCTGATAAAAAAGTTAAGCATATTTCTGTAGATAGCAATAATCTAGAAGAGTTTTTAGGTGCTAGAAAATATAATTTTGGTCTTGCAGAAAAAAACGATCAAATAGGTAGCACCACAGGGCTTGCTTATACGGAGGTAGGTGGCGAGCTCTTAACTATTGAAGCTTTATCATTTCCAGGAAAAGGTGAAATCAAAACTACCGGAAAACTTGGTGATGTAATGAAAGAATCAGCAATGGCTGCATATAGTTGCTTTAGAAGTAGAGCGGCTGATTTTGGCTTAAAATATGAAGATTATAAAGATTTTGATGTTCATATCCACGTTCCCGCCGGTGCTATTCCAAAAGATGGACCTTCTGCTGGTTGTGCTTTGTTTACCACCATTGTTTCGTTAATGACTAAAATACCAGTACGCCGCACTGTTGCTATGACTGGTGAGGTAACTTTACGAGGAAACGTGCTACCTATTGGAGGTCTTAAGGAAAAGCTGCTAGCAGCAAGTAGAGGAGGGATTAAGACAGTATTAATTCCGGAAGAGAATGTCAAAGACTTGAAAGACATACCACCGAATATAAAAAGTAGTCTAGAAATTATCCCTGTCTCAAATATTGATCAGGTTTTAGAGCATGCTTTAACAAAAAAAACCTAGTAAACGCAAATAGCGGGTTATGCAATAATTCGCTATCCGCATTACTATAATTTTTGAGCTTCTAATAATAAAAATATATTAGATTTTTTTATTATATCTAGCTCTCTATTTGTAAAAGCTTGTAGACTAATTTCATCTAAAAATAAATTATGTTTTCTAATATTATTAAAACCTACTTGTTTCATTAATTGTTTTATGGTTTCAAAATTTCTTTGATAGGAGGTTACAATGCAATTTTTTGTAATTTCTATTTGTATTGAGCAACCATCGCTATACTTATTATTGTTAACTAAAGCTTTTACAGGAAGCTTCAATATATCAAAGACTTCTGGGTAAAATGAAGCACTTAAAATATCTAAAGTACATATTATAATTCTTCCTTGTTTCTTTAGACATTTATAACAATTATCAATAAATATTTTTAGCTTATCGAGAGTTTCCACGTATAATATCACAAATACAGTATAAACAATATCATATTTATTTTCTCCTATAATTAAAGGAGCGGTGGTATCAGAAAAATCTATGATAAAATATTCTATATTATCGTTGTTGATAGTATTTTTACATAATTGTATTTGATGCTTGGAAATATCGCATCCTACTAATTTTGAAATCTAATATTTTCATTACTTGTACAGAAACGTGTAATCATTATTAATTATTTTTAAATTTTAAATAATTGATTTGTTACTTATAGTTAAATATTAGTATAAAAGTCAATAGAAATATTATATTTTTTAAACTATTATAGCGTCACTAAGTTAAATTAATGACGCTAAAAATATTCATCTATAAATTAAACAAAAACGATTTTATACTACTTCAATAACGGTACTGTCATCACCTAATAAAGCCGGTTCATTATTTGGAACTGTATGATCATTAGATGAAATTACTATATTTGTAAGTTCAAGCTCATCCACTAAATCATTAAGCCTATTGCTAACTTCCCGAGCTGCATCTAGTAGATTAGAAGTTTCAATTTTTTGACCAATTTCTTCATAAATACCAGTAACAGGTCTATTAGATGTAGGTATGTCATAATGCAATTCTGTAGACGTATTACTTTCTTCTAACGTTGGTAGTAAAGGAGAAGTGCTTTCTTTATCTTCTTGACTGTTAAAGGCATTAATCCTAATTCCTGCTGCCTGAAAATCTTCACGCATACTAAATGTTGGTTGTAGTAAATTAGAAGCACTTTCTATATCTTCTTTGCGGGAGCTAAGCTCTAATTCTGTATTAGTAGTGTTCTTTGGAGTGCTTTTTGAGCTTTTAAAATATCTATACCCTGTATAAATAGCAATAGTAGCGGCTGCGGCTGCTCCTACTCCTATTAATTTAATTATATCATTATTAGGATCTTCTGCTGGAGTAGTGCTATCCCAAAGAGGTGTTTCTGTTGTAGGTATGGTGGTATTACCCCAAAAAGCTGTTTCTGGTGTAAGAGTAGTAGTATTAAAAGATCCAATATTATTACCAACGGTAGAACAAAATTTGTTCACTAAGGCAGTAGGATTCCATCGTATTGGATTACATGGCATTTCTTTAAATGAACTAATTATTGATGCTGAATCAATTGTGCATCGATATAAGCCTTCTGCTAAAACAGGAATCTTTTCTGCTATTACGCCGCATGTGTTAGCAAAGATATGTGTGAATACCGTAATCTTTTTCGGAACACACTGCATTCTGTATTTGAGTACTGCTTAGTGTATTATTAGGTGCGTTATTAATCAAATATTCAAATTTTGCCGGATCGCAAAGTTGTATTAGTTTATCTTTCATATTGATTTAATTCTCTTTTTAAATATTAATTGAAGTAATTTTGATAGTTAAATTAGAAAAATAATTGAACTATCTTTACAGAATTCGTTTAAAGATATAAATCATATCTCTTACTTATCTTTGCTAATAGCATCTTGTGTTTTGGTTGTAGTTGTAAGATACAGCTTCAATCAATAAGGTTAATACTAGCATCTCTTAAAAGGCTTTTTCTGTAACTTCAAAATGTAAAATATGTAACATTCATAAAATGGATAAGATAAAAAATTAGGGGGAAAAATAGGGAGGAAAAATAAGGGGATATTTTAGATGATAAAAAATCTTATAATTTGCAGTCAAAAAGAATAAACTCTACTCACTATACATTAAAACCATGTAAAGCAATCCTTGAAAGAAATAAATTATACCTCTATAATTAATATAATCATTAAATTCAAGGCTATATAATCGTGACTGACAATAACTCTTCTAATTTAGTACCGGTAAATATCGAAGATGAGATGAAAGTATCTTATCTTGACTATGCTATGAGCGTCATAGTAAGTAGGGCAATACCGGACGTTCGAGATGGCTTAAAGCCGGTACATCGTCGTATCATCTACTCAATGCATGAAGCAGGTAACCATGCAAACAGAGCTTACAGAAAATCCGCTAGAATAGTCGGTGACGTGATGGGTAAATACCACCCGCACGGGGATAGTGCTATTTACGATTCGTTAGTGCGTATGGCTCAAGATTTTTCACTGCGTCTACCGCTTGTTGATGGGCAGGGTAATTTTGGTTCATTGGATGGTGATGCTGCGGCGGCAATGAGGTATACCGAATCACGTATGGCTAAAGTAGCCCATAAACTGATTGAGGATATTGATAAAGAAACTGTCAGCTTTAACCCAAATTATGACGGTTCTGAAGAAGAACCTTCAGTGTTGCCTTCTATGTTCCCGAACTTACTAGTAAACGGAAGCGGTGGTATTGCTGTTGGTATGGCAACTAATATTCCGCCTCACAATCTTGGGGAGGTTATTGATGCTTGTTGTTTATATGTAGATAATAACGATATAGAAATTTTAGACCTTTTAGAAGTAGTTAAAGGTCCTGATTTCCCTACAAGCGGGATTATTTTAGGTGTTAATGGTATTAAATCAGCCTATTTAACAGGTAGAGGTAGCATAGCTATAAGAGGGCGAGCTGAGATTGAGAATTTAGGTAACGGGCGTCAAGCAATCATTATTACCGAAATACCTTACATGGTAAATAAAGCAAGGCTTGTTGAAAAGATTGCTGAAATGGTTAAGGAAAAACGTATTGAGGGTATAAGCGATTTACGTGATGAGTCGAATAAAAACGGTATAAGAATTTATATTGAGCTAAAGAAAGATATTGTCGCTGAAGTAGTTTTAAACCAAATATATTCCTGTACGCAGCTTCAAACTAGCTTTGGCGTTATAATGCTTGCTCTAAAAGATGGCTTGCCTAAGGTAATGAATCTAAAAGAAGTAATTGCCGCTTTCGTTAGTTTTAGGGAAGTAGTTATCACTAACCGTACTATATATTTACTTAATAAAGCAAGAGATAAAGCTCATATTTTACTTGGGCTAACTATCGCTGTTAGCAATATCGACGAAATAATCCGTATTATAAAAGCTGCAAGCGATCCAAATGCTGCTAAACAAGAATTAATGGCACGTAGTTGGGATGCGTTAAATATTCTGCCGCTTGTGAAGTTAGTTGATGATAAGGCAATGTTGAATGAAGAGGGTAAATGTAGCTTTACCGAAGCCCAAGCAAAGGCAATTTTAGAGATGAGATTGCAACGCTTAACCGCTATGGAAAAGAATAAGTTAGAGGAAGATTTAAAGAACCTTGCCACTGAGATTACGGAGTATTTAAATATTTTAGGTTCACGTGAGCGATTACTTGAAATTTTAAAAGAAGAGCTAATTAAAGTTAAAGAAGAATTTGCAACCCCTCGTCTTACTTCGATTGAATTTGGTGAGTTTGATCAAGATATCGAAGATTTAATCCAGCGTGAAGAAATGGTAGTAACTGTAACGCTTGGTGGTTATATAAAGCGTGTGCCTCTAAGTAGTTATAGAGCTCAAAAACGAGGTGGTAAGGGTAGGTCAGGGCTTTCAATGCGTGATGAAGATATAACAACGCAAGTTTTTGTCGGTAGTACTCATACGCCAATGTTATTCTTCTCAAATATTGGGCAGGTTTATAGCTTAAAGCTATATAAGCTTCCTTTAAGTAATCCGCAAGGGAAAGGTAGACCTATGGTTAATATATTACCGCTTAAAGGTGATGAGCATATTACCAATATTATGCCGCTGCCTGAAAATCAAGATGAGTGGGATAATCTAAATATTATGTTCGCAACTGCTAAAGGTAATATTAGAAGAAGCGATTTATTAGATTTCAAAAAGATTCAGTCAAATGGTAAGATAGCAATTAGGCTTGATGAAGATGACAAGTTAATAGATGTAAAGCCTTGTAAAGAAGACGAGCATATTTTACTAGCAACCAAATCGGGTAAAGCTCTAAGATTCCCTGTTGAGTCGCTACGTGTGATTAAGAGCCGTACTTCCGATGGAGTGCGTGGTATGAGGCTTGCCGAAGATGATTCAGTGATTTCTATGACAGTATTAAAAGGTATCAAAGCTACACGTGAAGAGCGAGATGCTTATTTATCCGTATCATGGGAGAAGAGACTTGAGATCGCTAAAGGGGAAGAATTTAATTCTGAAGAATTAGGCGTGGATTTGACTGCTGAATCTATTTTAGAAATGGCAAATTCCGAAGAGTTTATTTTAACAGTAACCGAAAACGGCTTTGGTAAAAGAAGCTCGGCTTATGGTTATAGGATTACTGACCGCGGTGGTAGTGGTATTATCAATATGGATATTAATGACAAAACCGGTTTAGTAGTTGGCGTTATGCCTGTTAAAATGGATGATGAGCTAATGCTTATCACCAATAGCGGTAAATTAATCCGTTGTAAACTCGAAACAGTACGTATTACAGGGCGTAACACTAGCGGTGTTACTTTATTTAGACTAGATGACGGGGAAAAAGTCGTATCTGCTTCTCTAATTGCTGAAAGTTCTGATGATAATGAAGAAGATAGCGAGTTTGAAGAAGAAGTGGCAGAAGAGGGGAGTGAATAAAACGTCATTGCCGTCATTGCGAGTTGATTAAAAGGAGCGTGGCAATCTCATGAAAGTGTCCTGAGATTGCTTCGTCGCTATGCTCCTCGCAATGACGATATCTATACTTATTTAGTAATGCTAATTTTAGGATAAAACCTTAATAATTTAAATTGTATTTTTTGCTTACGTTGCTTCTGTAAAATACTATAATATTCAATATATATACCGCAAATACTTCAAAAGTTGGTAAGTCAAATAAGCGGTGAGTCTGCGGAACGTAGATAAACTACGTGAGCAAAGACGAATCCCGAAATTTGGCTTGCCAAATCTTGAAGTATTAAAGGTATACTCCTCCTATATTTTTTTATTTTATGTAATATAAAAAATTTTTATTGACTTTTAGTAGAAAAAGTATAAATCTTTTCGGTACAAAAATCTATTTCCTAAATTTAATTTAAAATTTAAAACTTAGATTAAGGTTTTAATAGGTTCGGTAATGATTATGAGTATCATTTTTGGTTTATGTATTTCAATATTTTAAAATCTATATATAAAACGGGAAGAATTAATTTTTCTACAATTATTTCCGCTGGAGTTGGCTATATAGTTATTGTGCTAGTACTTTTTAATTATTATGACCAAAAAATAAAAGATGCAAAATTATTATTTTTAAATAACAATTATAATTTAATATTAGAAACTAGTTTAAATAAGTTTCAATCATTATCTTTTAGATTAAATACTAATTTACAAGATTAATATCTCTTCAAATAATAATTACATTACAATTTGTAAAAATGAAAATTGTGTAAATTATAGTTTATACAAACTGCAATCACTATTAGAGAGGTCTATACCTAATTTTAATAATGTAAAGATAGAACTAAATAATAATTTAATTTATTCAAATGCTATTTTTGAAAATTATGAAATGGATAAAATATATTATTTAAATCAAGATAATAAATTGATAATAAGAACCAATATTAATAATGACTATTGGAATAAGATAATAAAAGATATTAAAAAACCTTTATGGTTTATGATCACCTTTTTATCGCTTACCTTTATCGCTGTATATTATATATATCAAGCTTTATCAAAAAAAATTGAGAAAGAATATAAGAATAAATATGAGACCGCTGTTAAAGAGTGCGAAAAGCTATGGATGACAAAATTGTGGGATACAGAGTTTAAAAAAACTACAGATGTTGAAATTAATTATTTATTTAATCAAGAAGCGGCAAAAACAACATTATTAAATGAAAAAGATTCGCTAGATAAACAAGATAAAAAATTAAAAAGATCATATTTAGAAAGAGATTTATATTGTTCTATCGCTTTATATAATTCCTCTAATAAAGAGGAAATAGATGTAAAAAAGTTAATTAAAGTTTTTACTAATAGATTTGATAAAGAAGATGAAAATATTTCGTTTAGCATAAAATGTCTTGAAAAACAAATATACTTTTCTTCTACCGCAGCATTTTATCAAGTAATATATAGTATAATAAATTATCTTTTCTTTATTATTAAAAAGCAATTTTATAATAATAAGCATCAAATAAATTTATTCATAAGTAATATTGCAGGTAAGGTATCATTCAGTTTTAGTTATATTGGAGTACCGCTAGAAAAGGAAAAGGATTTATTCGCAGTATCAAGTGAATTTACGAAATCACATGCTAATCCATTTATCCTTAGCATAGAACAAATATTTAAGATACTAAAGTCAAACGGATTTAATTGTAAAGTAAGTTATGATAAGACGAATCTTATAGAAATAAATGAAAAAGCAATTAAAAAAAATAAAATAGCAAATGAGGATAATATCATTTATTTAGCTGGTTGGGATAAAGAAGAATCAGACTAAATATTTAAAATTATTTTGTTAACAGTCATATATAATTAGTAAGGAAATTAAGCTCTTTCTTGATTAGTTGATTAAAATTATTTGATATTAAATATAAGTTACATTGACAACCAAAATCAAGGAAAAGAAATGAAAAAGTTCTTACTGTTATTCATAATATCCATCATCCCTTTAAATTTATTCGCTCAAGCCAAAGTAAATAATATAATTGCACCAGTCAGCTATTTTATAAATCATGTACAGCAATTAAATCAAATAAAAACTAATTTAGAAAAATACAGGCAAACAAGTATTGTAGGTATTAGCGGGATGGGAAAAACTCAGCTAGCTAGAATGTATACCTATGCAAATAAAGGTAATTATAATTTAATTTGGTTTATTGATTCCAATTTAAATATTAATGATGAACTTTTAAAGTTAGCAAAAGCTATTAACAAAGCTGAAGGGAAAATTTTAATCGCAGAAGAAGCAGCGAATGTAAAGAAGAGTTAATGGAGTATTTAGGGCAGAATGATAAATGGTTGTTAATATTTGATAATTTAAAAGTAGGTGAGAATAAAAAAATACAAGATTTTATTAATTGGGAACATAATGGCAATATCATATTTTGTTCACAAGATAGTGATAGAATGCCTTATATAGTAAAAGCTGTACCATTTGAAAAGCCCGAAACTATTAAGCTTGCAAATATTATTTTATTGGACAAAGATAATAATTTAGTAGAATTTCTAGTGCAAGAATTTAAAGGTTATCCAGTATTGATAGTACAAGGTGCTCAAATATTAAATAATGTGCCGGGATTAGATAAAGAAGAATATAAAAATAAAATACAAAAATCTAATGATAAAATAAGTTTTAATCTATCGCTCGTAACAGAACAATTAAAATCATCTACAAGACAACTTCTAAATAAAATAGCATTACTCAATAACCAAAGCTTTTCTAAGGATCTACTTAGAATTATTACTGATAATAAAGACAATCTCAATGATGATATTTTCGAGCTATCAAAATTTGCTTTAATAACAAATATAGATGCTAGAGAAGATAATCCAGTTTTTGAGATGCATGATGTTATTGTTCAAAAAGTATTAGAAAAAAATAGTGCAAATAATAGTAAATATTTAGAAGATGTGGTTACTAAGTTTGTTGAGTCTGTGCCGAAAAGTGTAACAAAAGCATTTATGTATAGGAATGCTAAAACAGTACCGGAAAATATTGAAATAATATTAAAAAACGCAGAAAGCTATAATATAAATTTACATAAATTGACAGCAATAAAATTACAGCAATTAGTTCAATACGATAATTCTTATAATTTAATTGGTGCTGGTAAATTAGTTAATTGGTTTGAAGATAATGACGAGAAAGGGAAATATAGATTATGGTTAATGAATAATGAGGAAAAGCGAGTATATGCCGGTTATTTAAATATAACAGGATGGTATTACTTAAAATCTTATAATTATAAAAAAGCTGTAGAATATTTTACTAAGTCTAAAGAAATATATAAAGATATTAAGGGATATGAAGCGTATAAAGCGAATGTAACTTATGGGTTAACACAAGTATATCTTACAATAGGAAATGTGCAGGAAGCTCAAGAAAATATACAAATTTTAAAACAACAGTTGGATAACAAAGTAATTGATAATGCTGATAAATCAATGCTATATATTGCTGAAACAAAATTATTTTTTATAGAAGGAAAATATAATGAAGCATTAGAACAAATTAATCAATCTATTCAAGCTGCTATTTCTGGTGGGTTAGATCCAAATGCATTATTTTTAACAGTAGACTATTTAATAAAAGCTGAAATATTAAGTAAACTTGGGCAATATCAAGAAGCTCTTAATCAAGTAGAGCAGGTATATAACATGCAAAAGCATGTAAAAAAAGAAACTAATATAATATTTGGTAGAATATTTACTCAAAAAGCAATAGCATTATTCGGTTTAGGTGAAAAAGATAAAGCTTTAGAATATGCAAATAAGGCATTGGAGATTTTTAAGAGTAATGATAAAAACTTTATGAGTAGAAGAATGCCTGATGTATTCAACCCTACAATAGCTGTTACATGTATAATAAGAGGAGATATATTATTTGCCAGTGGTAAGCTTGAGGAAGCTTTAGATAGCTATATGGATGCACGAGGTATATATTTTAATGTTTATAGAAGAAATTATAAGAATGTAGCACAAGTAAGTGAGGTAAATCTTAAAGGAGCAAAGGTTGCGTGTAAAAGAAAAGATACGCTTAACTATAAATTTTTTGCCAAACCACAGATCATAGATTTTGGAGCGGAGCATCCTGATTCAATTGAAATGCTTGAATATTGTAAAACTTACGGCATGGGTTTAATTAGTAACAAAGCTTATATAGATAAATCTAAAAAATAGAAAACTTTTTAGAAAGATACTTTATAGTAAACTGATTTGAACGCATGGAGTAGGTTGTTCGTCGTCTTGCCTATTATTATAGGCTCTACTTTCATGCCTGTCACAAAATTCAACTGAGTTTACTATAAATATTGTTTTATAAGCAGGGAATTTTTTGAAAAATATTTGATGATATTTTTGCTTCCTCAACAGGTAAACTACAAGGAATAAAGGATTTTTTAGAGCTGGCGGATAGGGTGGGATTCGAACCCACGGTACGGTTGCCCGTACGCCAGTTTTCAAGACTAGTGCCTTAAACCGCTCGGCCACCTATCCAAGAAGATTCATAGCAAAAAATACAGCATAATTCAAGAAAAATCGTAAAAAATCTTTACTATGCTCGTTTAATTTGGAGAATTAGTGACAAGGTCTTATTAAATCAGCATTGTTGTGTGGAGCGGTTTTTTCGTCATTGCGAGGAGATGCTAGCATCGACGCGGCAATCTCATAAAACAGTATAAAATTCCTGAGATTGCGTACGTACAATTACTCCGTAATTTCCTTAGCTCAGACGGAGAAACCGATCCACGCAGGCAATGCCGCCACTGGATGACAGTATCACTTTTTTATATCACGAATCCAAATTGTTCTTTCAGCTCGTTTACAGTTTCAGATGCTCTAACTCTTGCTTTCTCTGCACCTTGGTGAAGTATTTTGAGTAAATATTCCTGATCATTCATTAACTCTAAATATTTATCACGCATCGGTTGCAGATTTGTAATAATAATTTCTGCTAAATCTTCTTTAAATTTTGCAAAGCCTTCATAATTCTGAATTATATTCTCAAGTTTTTCTTCTGATAAGGTTGTATAAATATCCAGTAAATTACTAATCTCTGGTCTTGCTTCTTTATCATAACTGACAAAGCTTAAATGATCTGTTTTGGCTTTTTTAATTTTTTGATGAATAAGATCATTATCATCTCTTAAATTAATACGAGAAAAATCTGAAGAATCGGATTTGCTCATTTTTTTACTGCCATCTCTAAGACTCATAATTCTTGTTCCTGAGCCACCAATTAAAACCTCTGGTACTTTTAAAATTTCCTTATTAAACTTCCTATTAATTACGCCGGCGATATCTCTAGTTAGCTCCAAATGTTGTTTTTGATCCTCACCAACAGGCACTATATCGGCCTTATATATCAGTATATCAGCAGCCATAAGTACCGGATAGGAAAAAAGCCCAAGGCATGCCTTTTCTTGGTCCTTTCCAGCCTTATCCTTAAACTGCGTCATGCGTTTTAACCAGCCGAGCGGTGTCACGCAATTGAGTAACCAAGCGAGTTCAGCATGCTCTTTTACCATACTCTGAGCAAAAATCGTGACTTTATTAGGATCAAGTCCAGCTGCTAAATAAATCGCTAAAGTTTCGATAACCGATCTTTTAAGTTCACTAGGAGCTATATCAACAGTGATAGAATGCAGATCAGCCAAAAAGAAAAAACAATTATATTCTTCCTGCATTTTAACCCAGTTTCGAATCGAGCCTAAATAGTTACCAAGATGCAAAGAACCAGTAGCTTGCACACCTGAAAGAACAGTTTTTTTCATTTTATACCTTTATTATTGTATTCATTAACAAATATATGTTATATATATACTGCGAATACTTCAAAAGTTGGTAAGTCAAATAAGCGGTGAGTCTGTGCAAGCAGTAGATAAACTACGTGAGCAAAGACGAATCCCGAAATTTGGCTTGCCAAATCTTGAAGTATTAAAGGTATACCAAATTAATAATTAATTTTTACTATATGCTTTGGCGTTTAAGAATTTTATCATTTTACGGATTATTATCGTTATTTACTTTTATCTTTTTTCTTATATGTTACATACCCGTAACGTTTTTCAATGTCAACTATCAAATAAGATATAGGATCGCTGTTATCTTTTCTTGTGCTTTTGTGTGGCTTGCAAAAATTTGTTGTGGTTTGAAATATGAGGTAGAGGGGCTTGAGAAATTGCCTAAAACCATTTCAATAGTTGTATCTAACCATCAATCCTTTTGGGATCAGATGTTTATGCAGCTTATTATCCCTAAACATTCGTGGGTATTAAAGCGTGAGTTATTTAATATACCGCTACTTGGTTGGGGACTTCGTATGGTTAAGCCGATTGCAGTAAATCGTGGCACTAATAGTTCAGTTGCTCAAATTTTAAGAGAGGGTGAGGAAAAAATCAAGGAAGGTTTATGGTTAATAATATTTCCTGAATCAACAAAAGTTCCGCCTGATCGAACAGTAAAATTTAAGCCAAGTGCTGTAAAGCTTGCTTCTATTACTAAAGTGCCGATAGTAATGATGGCACATAATGCCGGCTTATTTTGGCCTAGAGGTTTTTGGTTTAAACAGCCTGGGACTATAAAGGTAAAAATTATTGGAGTAATAGAAAGGGAAGAAGTAGAACAGACCGAAGTGCGGATTTTTAATGATAAGATTGAAGAGATAATTAATAGTGAAAAGCAAAAATTATTAAATTAATACTTACTCAATAGCAAATTACTAATGTAATTTGTTATTTGTATTAAATTAGTCTTGGATTAAGAAATAATTAGTATTATCATACAATTACCAACTATTCTTATGGAGGTATTATGAATAATACAACAGCATTAAAATTAATTGCAGTTATCGATAGCAAGCAAAATTGCTTTACGATGCTCAAGGAGTTAAAATTACTAATAATAAGCCTTTAAAGTTACCTTTAGATTCGGAATAGCATCACCACCATAGAGAAAAAAGACAGAGTTTATACCAAAATAAATCTACGCCTGCTTCATTGTTTGAGCCTCATACTTCTTTAAAAGATATAGAACATAAAGAAGCAGCAAAAAGCGTTATAAAACATTTAGAAAAAGCAGTAGGTCATGACCAAGCTAAATATAAAGAGTTAATTATAGTCGCTGAACCGCAAATGCTCGGTTGTGTTCGTCACGAGCTTAAAAATGGTCTAAAAAAGATGATTACTAAAGAAATAGCGAAAGATTTAGTGCAGCATAATGCTGAGGCAGTCGAAAGGGCTGTGTTCTCTTGATGAGTCGTTATTGCGAGGAGGCATTGCCTGCGTAGATCAGCTTCGTCTCTGTCATCCCGTGGCTTGACCACGGGATGACAGGGTGATAAAGTTTCCGCTCGCAATGACGCAAAGTTTATTAACAAAAACAAATTAAATATTACAAATAATTATGTCGCAAATTTATTTTAACGGTCCTGAGGGGCGAATCGAAGGAATATATGTAAAAGCAGAAGCATATAATGCTCCTGTTGCATTGGTTCTTCATCCCCATCCTTTGCATGGCGGTGATATGAATAATACAGTAGTGTATAACGCCTATAAAGTTTTATCTGAACACGGCTATACAGTTTTACGTATTAACTTCAGAGGAGTAGGGCATTCAGAGGGTAACTTTAATAATGGAGTGGGTGAGGTTATAGATGCCGGAACAGCACTTGATTGGTTACAGCAGAATAATCCAAACGCTCAGTCTAATTTAGTATTAGGGTTTTCATTCGGTGCATGGATAGCTATGCAACTTGTGATGAGACGCCCTGAAATAAATAATTTTATTGCTATTTCGCCTCCGGTAAATAAATATGATTTTTCATTCCTTTCGCCTTGTCCTATTCCAGGATTTGTATTACAAGGTGATAGTGATAGTATAGTCTCAGCTGAAGCGGTAAAAGATTTAGCAAGTAAATTATCTAAACAACAAGCTCATATTAAGGTTGGATGTAAAATTATTAGCGGTGCTGATCATTTCTTTCGTTATAAAATGGAAGAATTTTCTAAAGCAATAGGGGATTATTTGAAAACATTAGATCATAGTTATCCGCAAAATAATAATAATGTAAACGAAGAATCGAAGAGTCAGAAGAAGTTGTTCTTGTATTAAATGGATGTCATTGCGAGCCACTGAAAGTGGCGTGGCAATCTCATGAAGTAAAACTCCTAAGATTGCTTCGTTGGTTATTATATAACCTCCTCGCAATGACAGAAAAATCAAGCCATGCAACAGTAAGAGAACCCAATCAAGACATTAAACATTTATTATCATCCAAAGGATTTTCACCTGTTACAGTTACTAAATCCTGGTCTTCCTCCAATATCTCAAAAGATGATAACGTTAAATCAGGATATTCAAATTTACAAAAATGCCATTCTTCTTTAAACTGTTTATTACAATCCCTAATGATTTTTTTTTAATATTTTCCCCTATACATCTAAAATTAGAATAATAAAATAAGGTATTAGAAGTAATAGCTAGATCTTCTAACTGTTTATCAAAATATTTAGTATTAGTGATAAGTTGTAAAGGGATATCATTACATATTTCATATTCAAGTTTTTGACCCAGCAAAATAATGTAATCACTGAAGACTAAATCCGGCAAAATACCATAAATAGTACCTTTAGAATAAAGTTGTGCAAGCGGTAAAATAGCTTTTTCTTCGCCAAGCAGCATAGCACAGGTTAGATTTTCAACAGCCGACTCAAATAATAAATTTATCGCTTTTTCAGCGTAAGAATCCCAAATCGCTTCAAAAATAGATAATATCTCAACTTGTCGTAGACCTTTTTCAAGTAACTGATTTTCAGGCACTAAATAAAAAATTTCTTTATTATTTATTTCTACGATTTTCAAAATATATCCTATTTATTACATTATTAAACAAGTACATCCTTGTTTCCCTAATACTGGAGTTCCATCATCATCATTTCCGATTTTTTGGGGTTCTGATGTGTTAATAGGTTGTTCATGATAATAATTGTTGCCTCTTGATACTAAAGTTTTTTCTTCAACCTTTTTAGTAGTAACAGAGTTATAATTTACTTCGCTTTGTGTTTTGGGTATACTAGTAGGTTTGTTGCCTGAATTTGTTTCTTCATCTTTTTCAAAGTTAACATTATAATCTATTGTACTTTTTGTTTTTTTTTACACCAGTAGTTTTTTTATTTTTGAAATCTTTTATATCGCTTTGAGTTGCTCGCCTTACTGTATTAGATGGTTGGTGTGTGGTACTAGGTAAAGGAGCTGAAATTGTAGGAATAATAGTTGATTCTGAACTATTAAATATGTCTTTTAAATCAGTATTGTTTAAATGTATATTAATAGCTTTTTCTGCATTTAGTTTCATTATATCATTAATACCTGTTCGGTATACATACTTGTTATTGGAAATAGAATTAGCACAAACTGTAACTAATTTTTGGAAGCAATCTGCTAAAATATCTTCACCTTTATAATCGCTATTAGAGCATTTTTTAGATTCAAAATGTTTTCCTATCGCAAGTATAAAATCTCCATAAATAATATTTTTTTCAACCAACCAGCCGTTATAATAAAATTGAGCTAAGTACCAAGCAGCATTTTCTTGACCGCAAACTAAAGCTTCTTTTAATTTTACGTATATTTTGGATATAATATATTTATTATCTTGTGTTACTGTTAATGTGCTATCTTTTGATTGGGTAAGAGGTAATTTTATATTTTGAGAATAATATAGTAATGCTTCTTGTAATATATCTAAAGAGGTAGGAAAAAATTTTGGTTCAAATATATTTTTTAATTCAGTATTTTCTAAATTTCTTTTAAAATTAGATTCGGCATTTTTCTTTATTTCGTCAGTAATAATACTATTTATATCTAATTGATATTGATTTTTGGTATTTTTAATAGTTTTAGCACAATCTTTGGCTAAATTTTTTAAATCTTTTGATATGTCACCTTTAAATCCATTATTTGCACATTTTATAGAACCAAGCTTTATTCCTATTGCAATAATAAAATTGCCTATCGTACAATCTTTTTCAAATAACCAACCATTATAATAGAATTGAGCTAGATACCAAGCTGCTTTTGCTTCGCCATAAACGAATATTTCTTTTAATCTTCTATATAATTCAATTAGAACTGCTTCATTATTTTGTGTTATTTCTAAATCCTTTGATGTTCTAAGAGGTATTTCAATATATTCATCATAATCGCTTAATGCCTTTTTTATTATTTCGTAAAGATGAGGTAATTTTTCTTTCATCATTTTCATTCCTTTTTTAAGATATGGGACATCCTCCCATGAGTTCTAAAAATTCACTAGAGTCACTTTTTGGTTTCATTGAGCTTGATTCATAATCCCATGTTTGTTGATTAGTGTTCTGGTCAGAATTTACTTTTTGAGGTAATTTAGGTACTTCATTCGGTTTTTTAACCTCATTTGCTGTGATGTATTTCGTATTTTCTATAGGTTTCTTTTTAGGAAATAATTTTCTGTACCATGTGGCTTGAGGTGGTTCACACAATACAAAACTTTCTACAATTCTTTCATTTATTTTATCCTGTATGTTTTCTTTATATCCAACAATATTTTTTCTAGTAATTAGGTGGTATTCAGGTGATAAAGAAGAATTAAAATTGCTTGCAAACTCTTCTAAGGTATCAAGAATTAAAGATTTAGAAATTTCGACATTATTCCAATTTATTCTTATGCCGCCCATATATCCAAGTGGTAGTGAAGCCATACTATCAAGTTCAGCAAGATCAGTAATACCAAAATCATTTAAATTTGTAGATTGTGTTCTTTTATAGTAATAGGAAAAATTTTCTATACCGTATATAATTTTTATTAGGTTACTTACTTGTTTATTATTAATTTCAGATTCATTATAAATTTTAATTAAAAAATTAGAAGCATCACTACTACCCAAAAACATAGCACCTTGTAAATATAGCATAGCTTTTGCGTAGACTTGTTGACTTTCAATTGTTGCGTTATCATTTTTGGATTGCACATCCAAAGCTTTTTTGTAATATTTTATACCTTTATCAAATAAATACTCTGGAGTTAATGTAATAAATTCTGCTTCTGTATCTTTCATGATTTAACTATCTTTAATAATTTTTCACATGCCAAAAAAACTTTACTCATTACCTACTAAGGTTACTTCAAATGTTTGCCCATCAACTTCATATAGACAAACTTTATTACCATTTTCCCAATGGGTGTGAGTAGGATAACTCCAACCATCGTCTGGATTGTAATTATTGTTAACATGCTGTTTCTCTGATATTGCTTCAAAAGATTTGAGGTAATAATTAATAATTTCATCGTTTGTTTCAGGATTATCAACTAATTTTTTATTACTAAAATATTCTCGTGTTCTGCAAATAGCATCGTAGGAAATATTTATCTCGCTTTCGTTTGTCGTAGGTGGGTTAAATATTAAATCCATTTGCTGACATTCGGTAATTCCAAATTTCGGACCTAATAAAACTAAATCATCGTGGAATATTTTTTTTTCTAAATCATGACTTTGAGAGCCAGAATCTTTTATAAATATAAAATCATATAATTGAATTAACTCATAAGCTGCATTATCACAACCTGTGAATAAAGCATATTTAAAATATTTTTCTGCATGCTCTGACATGGCTTTTAGTTTTTTAATATCATCAATGCTAGGAGTTGTGCTAAAGTTCAGTTTTTTTATTTTGTTAAATTGTTCGTTAGCCTTATTCATAAATATTTGTGAAATAAGATTAGGGTTATTGTTTTGAGGCATATGTTATTACTTTTTAATTAAAGGGCTTAAGCTTTTATTGTCTTGCGAGGAGGTATAGCTTCAAGCAATAAGGTTGATACATCAAATTTAGCGAGTCTTGATTGTGCTCACGTATTTAATATACGCTCCGCAATCTTGCTCGCAAATTTAATGTCTGAACCTCATTGCTTTTTGCTATATTACCCACGTGGATCGAAAAACGCCCGCAATGTCATTCCCGCATGAGGCTTGCTTGCGTAGATCAGTTTTTCCTCTGTCATCCTGCGAGCTTGTAGCGGGATCCAGCTTAAAATACTAAAATTATTAGTATTAAAAGTTGCTTTTTGGATGCCGTGGTCAAGCAACTAGATGACACCGAGGGCGTTTTTGGATCCACGCAACAATACTCTGCGGGAATGACATAACTAATCCACGCAGGCAATGCCTTCTCGCAATGACGGAAAAATAATTAACAATAATTAAATTTACAATTTAAATTTAGTAATATTTTTGCTAAAAGGAAAGTTCAGCAGTAGAAAAAGAGAGTATTTTTTTGGAAGGTAGTTGCAATATTATTCTACCTATGGAATCGATACCTTGAAAAGTGCCTGTAACAATGTTATTTTGATATTTAACACTAATATTTTCATGTAACTTATAAGCATGTTTTAGCCATGTTCCTCTAATAAATGAAAAGCCATTTTTTTCCCAAATTTGATAATATTTTTCAAAATTTTCTATTAATATTTCAAGTAAAGCTTGAGGGGTGATAATGGGGAGTTCTTCAGCTACTAAGCTAGTGGTAGGTTGGTCGATATTTATTGGGTGATAGGTTATGTTAATACCAACACCGATAATAAGATAATAAGCATCTTCTACTTTAACCGATTCAAGAAGTATACCGGATATTTTTTTACCACCTACTAGAACATCATTTGGCCATTTTAATTGGATTTTTTTAAGAACTAGGGGCGTCATCCCGCGTGCTTGTATAGGAATCTCGTTTATTTTCTGGATCCCGTGGTCAAGCCACGGTATGACATGTACCATACTATCATAAACCGCAAGGGCTGTAACGAAAGACAATTGTGGTAGTAATTCAAGCTCTTTATTTGGCTTAATTAGTAAACTAACATGTAAATTGCCGAGAGTAGATTGCCAGTTTTTACCGCTTCTACCACGTCCTTTAGTTTGAGATTTAGCAAGTATGATATAATCTCTATCAGGTTTATTACTTTTAGCTATTCTAATGGCTTCAAGGTTTGTGCTATCTAATTCATCAAAAACAAATAGCTTATATCTACCTAAATTCATTTAAACCTAAGACGAAATAATGAAAGATCCGAAAAGTAAAAATCCTATTACTACAAAGTTAATTAATAATAACCCATAGGAAATAGGTATTTTTGTTGGATTAGGTTTTTCAGCAAAATACATCGTTTTAATTATTTTAAGATAGTAAAAAGCCGCAATGACGCTAGTAAAGATACCAAAATAAGCAAGCAAAAACTCTTCTTGGGTAATTGCTTGGTAAAAGAGGTAGTATTTTCCAAGAAAGCCAGCAAGCGGCGGGATACCTATCATAGAAAACATAATTATACAAATTGCAGCAGCTATAGCTTTATGGTTTTCTGCAATTCCTTGGATGCTTTCAAAATTGGCTTTGTCTGTTTGGTTTCCGAGTAACATAATCAGGCAAGTAAAGAACCCTATACTTGCTGCTGCATATATCAACATATAGAGCATAGCAGCTTTATTGCCATCTTCAGTACGCAGCAATACGCCGATTAATACATAACCGATATTTAGAATGGTACTATATGCCATTAATCTTTTTAAGGAAGTTTGACGAATAGCACCAAGAGCACCAAATATCATAGATAATAAAGCAATTATTTTTATTAGATTATAGCTAATAGGGTGATAGTTTTTGATAATTAAATTTTCAATATTTAATAAAATGGCAACAGCCCCGATTTTTGAAGCTGCTGTAAAATAAGTAACCGAAGCAATAGGTGATCCCTCATATACATCTGGTGCCCAGAAATGCAATGGGGCACTTGAAAGCTTAAAGAAAATACTGCTTAAAAATAATACTACACCAATTACTAAACCTAAATTTACCGAAGAGCTATCATTTAGCTTATAAAATATATCTGAAAATTGTAAGCTTCCGCCAAATCCATATATAAAAGAAATACCGAATAATGATAAGCAGCTAACTAAACTGCCTAATATAAAATATTTTAATGCTCCCTCTGATGATTTAATATCGCTCAATTTAAAACCAGCAAGTATATAAGAAGTTAGAGCAGTAAGTTCCATAGCACAGAAAAGTAATAAAAAATTCTGTGCTGAAATTGCCACAAAAATCCCAACTGTAGATAATAATATCAAAGTGATAAATTCAAATTTTAGTGGTTCACCGCTACGCACCGAATAATCTCGGTAAATTATCATAGATATTATAGTAAATATCAATATGATAGCCTTATAATTAGCAATATTTGCATTAGTAGTAAACATTACATAATCTAGGTATAATACACTTTCAGAGTAAGAATATTTTAGAATAATGAAAATTGTTAATATGGTAAGTAAAATAGTTATATTAGCAACAATTCTATTTTTACCTTGCAGCATTACGGCAAAGAATTGGCTTAAAAGTGCCGTTAAAGTTAAAGTTATTTCAGGAAGTAGCATATAAAATTAATATTGTTTATCGAAATATAAATATTAGTAAATAAATAATTTTTTATCAATAAACTTATATATAAATTAGACTTTAATACACTAAAAATTTGCAATTTTCTATAATAATACGCTATATTACTGCTGTTTATGTATAAAAGTTTAATAAAATAATGTATCTGTTATCATATATATTAGGAGGATTGAATACATTACTCCGCCAATTACGTCTATCAATTAGCTCTATAGAGTTCTATAAAGATGTATATCAAAAATATCATGGTTATGGAATAAGATATTTATTTATTGTGTCTTTTATTCCAGCAATAATTTATTGTATCTTTATATTAAATTATCTAATAACCTTGAAAGACAGCTTTAACGGAATAAAACAGACAAAAACGACAGATAATATTGAATATATCATCAATCAATTACCGGAAATGCAATATGCTAATTCACGGATTCTTGTAAAAGATGAAGAACCTATTTATTTGTATAATAAAAATAATGATAAAGTAGCTGTCATTGATACAAAAAATCAGGTTTCAATTAGAGAAAAAAGCAAGATACCATTTGTAATTGAGGCAGATAAACTTACGATAAATTTTGCAATAGATAACACTAAAAAAAGCTTCCCTCGTACCATTAATTACTCAAGTTTATTCGATCAAAGTCAGATGACTTTAACTCCTGAAATAATAAAAAAATATTTTGCCGATAATTTAATGCATTTACCAAATTTATTTATTTATCTTGGTATGCCAGCTATTATATTATTTTGGTTTGTAACATTCTTTTTAGAGAGAAGTATTATAATATTATTAGTATGCGTCGCATTCAAATTATTATTTAATAAAGTCTCAGTACAAGATGCTACAAGATTAGTAATGTTTTCAAGTGGAGTGCCGATATTATTGCAGCCGGTTGTTCCTTTTGTACCGGTATTAGGTACAATATTACAAATACTTCAAATATTTACTACTTGTCTATTATTTATTGCTATTTGGCAGGTCAATAAGAATAGAAAGTTTTCGAGTTACTTGTAAAAAATCTTCTTCGTTAGAATAGTCTAAAGTTATTTTTTCTTTTATCTGATGTTTAAACCATGTGATTTGCCTTTTAGCATACCTGCGTGTTCGTGTTTGAGCTAAGTTTAAAGCTTCACTCAAAGTTAGTTTGTTTTCTAGATAAGCCAAAATTTCTTTTATACCTACAGCTTTTAAATTTAGATAATCAGGATTGAATTGTTTTTTGATTAAAGCAATTTCGTCTATTGCACCATCTTTAAATATATTAGCTAAACGTTCATCACATATTTTATATAAAAATTTTCTCTCAGGGTTTAAGAAGATAATTTTAAAATTAAATTCAGATAAAATTTGTTCTTTTGGCAAAGTTTGGAAAGAGAAAATAGACTTGCCGGTTTGCAGTACTACTTCATAAGCTCTAATTAGTCTTTGAGTGTCTGATTGATTAATTTTAGATGAAGCTAGTGGATCAAGCTTTGTAAGCCTATTATGTAGCTCTGTATTACCTATTTCATTATGTAGCTTTCTTACTTGCTGTCTTAAATCCTCAGATATATCAGGAATATTATTATATCCAAAAACTAAGGAGTTAATATATAATCCCGTACCACCTATTAATATGGGAAGCTTACCACTAGCAGTTACCTGATTTATTTTTTCGGCAGCAAGCTTTAAATATTTTACTACCGAAAAATCTTCAGTAATAGGCAAGAAGTTATATAAATGATAAGGAATTTCGCTTTTATAGCTTTCCGGAGGGGAGGCGGTAATAATTGGAATTTCTTTATAAACCTGCATTGAGTCGATATTTATTATTTCCCCGTCGCAAGCTTTAGCAAGTGCGTGACCTAGATAAGATTTTCCGCTAGCAGTAGGACCGCATAAGATGATTATTTCTTTTTTTGGCACTTAAATATTAAGTCCGTACTTGCTTAATAATTGATTAATCATCGTTTTTAGCTCTTCTAATTTTTCAGCACTTTTTGATTCAGCTCTTGCAATAATTGCAGATTCAGTATTGGAGCTACGCAATAACCACCAACCATCTTCTGTGTTTACTCTTACTCCATCAATATCATTAAATTCTATTTTATCTTGCAGTAATTTTTCTTTGATTTCTTCAATAATTTGTAGCTTTAATTCAGAAGGAACAAAAATTTTAATTTCCGGTGTGCTATAGCTTTTTGGTAGCTCATCTATTATTTCGTCTAAAGTTTTATTTGATCTAGTCAGTAAATCCAAAAATCTTAATGCCGCATAGATTGCATCATCAAAACCAAAATATTTATCGGCAAAGAATATATGCCCGCTCATCTCACCGGTTAGTAAAGCTTTTGATTCAGCCATTTTACTTTTAATAAATGGATGACCAGTTCGCCATATTATAGGTTGTCCGCCATATGATTTGATTCTATCGGCTATGAGTTGGCTGGCTTTTACGTCAAGTATTATAGTAGCATTCGGGTTTTCTTTTAAAATATCCTCAGCAAAAATGCATAAGATTTGATCACCAAATAACATCTTACCGCTTGAGCTTACAATGCCTATTCTATCGCCATCGCCATCAAAAGCTATACCAAGATCGCAATTTTGTTCTTTAATTAGTTTAATTAATTCCTGTAAATTATCAGCCTTAGTAGGGTCAGGATGATGACTTGGAAAGTTTCCATCAATCTTACTATTAATAATTATGTTTTCATTATTTAAATGATTTTTTAACTCCTCAACAATATTTCCCGTTGCTCCATTACCAGGATCCCAAGCTACTTTTAGGTTGGAATTTACTATTATTTTTTCTAGAATACGATTTAGGTATTTTGATTGTATGTCATTTCCGCCCTCACTGTTATTTCCGTTTTTTCTGTTATTCCCGCGAAAGCGGGAATCCATATTCATATTAAGCTGGATTCCTGCTTTCGCAGGAATGACATTGAAGTCAGTATTTAAAATCTCTGCTAATAAATCCTGTATTTGAGAGCCAAAAAAAGATTTGCCATGTTGTATTATTTTAAAGCCGTTATCATCACGAGGGTTATGTGAACCAGTAACCATAATACTACCAGCTGGTGTAAATTTTTTATCAGCGAAATATAGAACCGGACTTGGGACAATGCCAATATTTATAACCTCAGCCCCTGCATCAATTAAACCTATTTCTAAAGCTTTATAAAGGGTAGGGGAGCTAAGCCGCCCATCCATACCGACGCAGATTTTGTTATTGTCATTCTTTATGGTCATCTTTGCAAAGCAAAAACCAACCTTATAAGCTACTTCTACTGTTAAATCGGTAAGGCTATTACCTCTTATGTCATAAGCCCTAAAAATGTCTTTGTTAATGTTCATGAAGACCTTATTATATTGTTTGGTGTTATCCTGTGGCTTGTACCCGTATTATTGCGTGGCTCAATTTTACCCCTGTCATCCCGTGACTTGGGAACTAGATCCAGCATAAAGCGATATAAATCGAGCTTTTTTTATTTGTATATTTTTATTGGATCCCGTGGACAAGCCACGGGATGACACCTAGGACTTTTTTCGAGCCATGCAACAACCTAGGTACAAACCGCAGAATGACATTATAGCTTAAAGGCTAAAGCTCTCGCCTAAATAAACCTCTTTAACTTTTTTGCTATTTGCTATTTCTTTGCTACTTCCTTCCAATAACACTTTCCCCTCGAAAATAACATATGCTCGGTCAACTATATCTAAAGTATCACGCACGTTATGATCAGTAATTAGAATACCGATATTGAATTCACGCAAGTAAGTAATTAGATTTTTGATATCAGAAATAGCTAGGGGATCAATACCGGCAAGCGGTTCATCAAGCATGATAAATTTCGGCTCTATTGCAAGCGATCTTGCAATCTCAAGCCTTCGTCTTTCGCCGCCCGATAAGCTAGCAGCTGATAGATCTTTTAAATGTATTATAGAAAATTTTTCCAGTAAATTATGAGTTTTTTGCTCAATTACTTCTTTATCATTTTCCGATATTTCAATTATAGCTTTAATATTATCTTCAACCGATAAGCCTCGAAAAATTGAAGGTTCTTGAAGAAGATAACCAATACCAAGCCTTGCTCTTAAATAAATTGGTAAATTAGTTATGTTAATATCATTTAATAATAACTGTCCCGAATCTGCTTTCATTAAGCCAATAATGATGTTAAAACAAGTTGTTTTACCAGCTCCGTTTGGACCAAATAACCCAACTATTTCGCCTTGTTTGACATTAAGAGATATATCGCTTAATATGGTTCTCTTTTTATAGGATTTTGATATATTTTTAACTTGTAAGCTGTCCATTTAATTTATTTTCTTACTATTTTTATTTACAATATCCACATAATAAATAAGTTTATTAGTTTTTAAAATATTATTATTACGTTCTAATACAACATTACCAAGTAAAATGAGTTGTTTATTATCTAAAAAATATTTCCCTGAATCAGCAAGTAATAACTCATTATTAATTTTTTTCTCAACACTCAATTTAGTTGGAACGACTATATAGTCAATGGTTTGTTTATTATCTATAGTTTTATAAAAAATATATAATTCTTCAGTTCTAAGTATCGCATTATCAAAATAAACAACGACATTTCCAAGGTATTCTGCTTTTTGTTTAACTCTATTAATGATTAAAGTATCAGATGTGATATGTAAGTTTGAAATATCTTTATCATCAGCATATGTTGAGATACTAATAGTAAAGAATATTACAAGTTTAATAGTCCGATAGATCAATAGTAGTGTAGACATTGCCTTTAAAAATTATAATATTATTATCGTCTTGTGTGTTAAAACTATCTGAAGTAATAGTAGAGTTTTTATGAAATAATGTAGCAGGAGAATCGCTAATTATACTTTTATTTATTAAATCAATTCTTGCATCGTTAGTGTCAAATATCATATCTTCAAAATAAAATTTTACATCATTTTTTAAATCTAATATATGCGATTCTTCGTTTAAAAACCCTTCTTTTGCATAAACAGTAACTGATTGGTTTTTATTTACGTTATATATACCGTTTATTATATCTAATTTATATTTGTTATCCGAATCTTTTATAGCTTGCTCAGCTTTGACTAGATAACTATTTAAATTCTTATCTACTCCCTCAAAAACTGAATCTTTTAATATAATATTATATTTTAAATCAAGGTTTTTTTCTGGAGCTTTTTCTACAATATTAGTATTATTTTCTTCGGTAGGGTAGCTACTTTTAACTAATATATATCCTGCATATAAAATTCCAAGTATAATTAGGAAATAAGTAAATTTCCAAAATTTTTTCCGTCGTTTATAAGAGGAAGGCATATATTAGTTAACTCCTGCTCGCAATAAATCATGTATATGAGTAATGCCTATAATGGTATTATTATCAACAATAGGTAAATTAGTAATATTTTTAGCTTTCATTAAATCTAAAACTTCTTTTGCAAATATTTCAGATGAAATATATACAGGATTTTTAGTCATAATATCTGAGGCTGTTTTTAAATGAATTTGATCATTGATATGACGACGTAAATCACCATCTGTTATAACACCTACTAAATTCTTAGCTTTATCTATTACTAAGGTACAACCTAAGCGTTTTTTATTCATAACAATTATAGTTTCAGCAAAAGGTGTGTCTTCATGCACTAAAGGTATTTGATCTCCACTACGCATTAAATGTTTAATCTCTGTTAAATTAGCACCTATGCTACCGCCTGGATGATATGACTTGAAATCATCCTTAGTAAAACCTTTTACTTCATGTATGACAGTCATTAATGCATCGCCAAGTGATAACATTATTAAGGATGAAACTGTAGGAGCTCCAATTATTGAAGCTTCTGAATATTCAGGCACTATAAGTAAGAAATCACTATTTGCGGCTAAAGTAGAATTTTTATTCATTGTCATTGCGGCAATTTTTACAGAAAAATCTTTGCAATATTTAATGATGTTAAATAATTCCTTAGTTTCACCAGAATTAGAAAGCATAATTACTAAATCATCTTTAGTAATCATTCCGAGGTCTCCGTGACTTGCTTCCGCTGGATGTATATAAAAAGCTGGCATACCAGTTGAAGAAAAGCTTGCGGCTATTTTCTTTGCAATATAACCACTTTTACCTATACCAGTTAAAACTACCCGTCCTTTAAAAGATAGTAAAAATTCTACAATTCTATTGAAGTCTTCAGGAATATGTTCAGATAGCTTTTTTAAAGCACTAGCTTCACTAGAAATTACTCTTTTAGCAACATTTTCGTAATTGTTTATAGGGTTCATTGTAAAAAATTTAATTCTAAATCAGTGCTTTTTGTTTTGTTCCTGTCTTTCTATGTCATTCCTGCGTAAAGCTTGCTTGCGTGGATCATTTTTCCCTGTCATCCCATGATTTATTCACGGAATCCAGTTAAAAATACTAATAAAATTAGTATTTTTTATTATTTTCTGGATGCCGTGGTCAAGCCACGGCATGACAACTAAAGATGCTTTTCGATCCATGCAATAATGCCACCACGGGATGACAATATTACTAGGAAAAATACTTACGTTCTGTAACTACTTCAGTTGTTTCAGCATTATTATCTTCGTTCCAAGCTCTTTTTTTACCATTATCCCGTTTTTCAGGTTCTTGATGTTCTTTAGGACTATTTTTTGGTTTTGGGTTTGCTGAAGATTTATCTTTCTCAGCATTTTTAATAGTTAGTTTTGCTTTACCTTTATTATCGAACCCGATAAGCTTAACTTTTACTATATCACCTTGCTTTAAAACGCTGCCGACTGATTCGATTCTTTCTTCGGCAATTTCGCTAATATGGACAAAACCATCTTTATTGCCTAAATAATTAACAAAAGCACCAGAATCTAATATTTTCATCACGGTGCCGTTAAATACTTCACCTATTTCAGGTTCAATAGCAATAGCTTTAACTTTGTCTAAAGCAACTTTTAGCTTGTCTTTATCTGAAGCATAAATAGAAACTGTGCCATCATCGCTTATATCAATTTTAGCACCGCTAGTTTCACAAATTTCCTTTATTACTTTACCACCAGGACCGATAATATCTCTGATCTTATCTTTATCAACTTTTAAAGTAGTAGTAGAAGGAGCGTTTTTGCTCATCTCATTATTTGGTTTACTAATAACTTTATTCATTTGCTCAAGTATATGCAAACGTCCAAGGCGTGCCTGTTCTAAGGCTATTTTCATTATTTCGAAATTTACCCCTCGTATTTTAATATCCATTTGTAATGCGGTGATACCCTCGCTAGTACCTGCAACCTTAAAGTCCATATCGCCGAAATAATCTTCATCGCCAAGAATATCAGATAATACTGCAAATTTTTCATCCTCCTTAACAAGCCCCATAGCAATACCTGCTACCGGTGCTTTTATTGGAACGCCAGCATACATTAAAGCAAGTGAACTACCACAAACTGTTGCCATTGAAGAAGATCCATTAGATTCGGTAGTTTCCGCAACTACTCTAATAGAATAAGGGAACTGTGTTTTAGTAGGCAATACCGGATTAACAGCACGCCAAGCGAGTTTACCATGCCCAACTTCACGTCTTCCTGGAGCTTTCATCGGCATTGCTTCATTAACGGAGTAAGGCGGGAAGATATAATTAAGCATAAAGCGTTCTTTATATTCACCCTCAAGGCTATCGATTATTTGTTCATCTAAGCTAGTTCCAAAAGTACTACTTACTAAGCTCTGTGTTTCACCTCTAGTAAATAAAGCTGAGCCGTGAGCACAAGGTAATAATCCAACTTCACAAGTAATTTGTCTTATATCTGTTGTAGTACGTCCATCGATACGTTTATTTTTTTGTAAAATATTACCACGTAATATATCGGATTCAACGGATTTTAAAGCGGATTCGATTTGGTAATTATTATATTTCTTACTTTCTATATCATCCGCAAAATGCTTAAGTACTTTTTCAGGTATTAGCTCTAAATTAGTACTACGTTCTTGTTTAGATTTAATTGCAAAAGTTTGCTCAATTTCTTTTGCAAATAATTTTTTGATTTCATTCTTTAATTCAGCAGGATATAAATCTTGCATTTCAAGCTTCGATTTTTTAGCTTCAGCTGCAAGTTCTTTAATAATATTTACTACTGGTTGGAAACTGTCAAAACCGAATTTTACAGCAGCAAGCATTTGCTCTTCAGAAAGTAAATGTGCTTCTGATTCAACCATCATTACAGAGTCGTTTGTTCCTGCAACAACCAAATCAAGCTGGCTTGTCTTTAATAAGTCAAGAGTTGGGTGTAAAAAGAATTCCCCGTTTATTAAGCCTACTTTGCTTGCAGCAACTATTTCTAGATAAGGTGCAGGTGAAAGGCTAAGTGCAGCGGAAGCACCGATAATAGCAAGTATATCAACTGGTGTTTCAGGGTCATATGAAAGAACAGTGCAGGTAACAAATGTTTCATTAACAAAAGCAGGGTGAAATAATGGTCTGATCGGTCTATCTATCAGACGTGATACTAAAACTTCCCGATCTGATGCTTTACCCTCACGCTTAAAAAAGCCGCCTGGTATTTTACCAGCAGCATATGCCATTTCTCTATAATTAATTGTTAGAGGAAAAAAGCCAATACCTTCTTTTGCTTTGGCAGCAGTTACTGCTGTACATAGTAAGACAGAATTACCCATTTTAACAGTAACTGCTCCATCAGCTTGGCGAGCTATCTTGCCAGTACTAAGTTCAAGAGTTTTTCCGCCCCATTCAACTGTTTTAATTATCTCATTAAACATCTATATATATCTCTTAATTTGTATTTTAGTGTTTTGCGTCATTGCGAGGAGAAACTGTAAGTTTCGATGCGGCAATCTTAGGAGTCTTGTGCTTTTTCATGAGATTGCCACGCTCATTTCATTCGCTCGCAATGACGATTTGGTATCCACGTATGGATGATACGAATTTACTTAATTTTTCTAATACCGAGCTTGCTTATTAAATCTAAATACTCGCTTACATTTTTTTTCTTTATATAATTAAGTAATCTACGGCGGCGTCCGACTAAGATTAATAACCCTCTTCTTGAGGTATGATCTTTATGGTTAGATTTAAAATGCTCAGTTAAGTTATTGATCCGCTCAGTTAAAATAGCACATTGTACTGCACTTGAGCCTGTATCATTATCATTTATAGCATAATTTTTAATTAATTCTTGTTTACGTTCTTGTGTAATCGACATCGATAATTTCTCCTTATTAGTCTATTGCGTTAAATTAAATACTCGTAAAGAATGGAAGCAATTCTTATTTAAGCTACCAATCGTAAGCAGAACGCCCTTATAGCGAACCCACATAAAATCTACGTTTTTATCATAATCAAATAGGCATTTTTGACCATATTTAATTTTTTGTGCTTGCTCGTCGTTAGCATCAAGAACCAGGATGTCGTCCAGTATTGCTTCTATCTTTATATTTTTTTCCTCAAGGGAAAGTTTGGTAATATCATTAAAAGAGTCAATTCGAATAGAATTTTCTTCTTTAAATATCCCAACTTGAGTACGGCGTAATTCTATCACAAATCCTAAACTTTGCAAGGACAATGCCAAATCTTCTGCTAAAGTCCTTATATAAGTACCTTTTGAGCATTCGGCGTAGTAGGTAGCAGTAGCATTTTGTTCATCATAATTAAGACATTTTAGATCATAAATTGTTATATTACGTGGTTTTAGTTCTACTTCTTTACCATCTCGTGCTAATTTATATGCTCGTACTCCATTAACTTTAAGAGCAGAAAAAGCAGGGGGGATTTGTGTTATAGTACCAATAAATTTAGAACATATAGCATAGGCATTTTCTTTCGATGGTATATAATCTGTTATAGCTATTACTTTGCCGGCATAGTCACCGCTATCGGTTTGCTTACCAAATTTTACAGTAAAAATATAGGTTTTTTTAGCGTCAATCAGCATTTGCACTAATTTTGTAGCTTCACCTATAGCAAGAGGCAGTACTCCTTCCGCCTCGACATCTAAAGTGCCGCTATGTCCTATTTTAACTTTACCAAGTACTTTTTTTATTATACTTACAAGTTTAGCCGAGCTTATTCCTCTCGGCTTATAAACATTTAACCAATAACTATTCATCTAATTTAACTTGACGTGGGTTTAAAAAATCTATAATATATAATTCTAGCCAATTAGGTTAGACCAAAATCAATGACAATTAACCAAAATAATTCAAACCATACTTTTTCAAGTCATAATTTAGATAATTCCCCTCATAAAATCAACAAGTTAATAAATAAATTTTCAGACTATATTTGGCCAATAAAACGCCAAGAGCTTTCAAAGTTTTTATTCATTACTTTGTTAATGTTTTGTATTTTATTTATTCAAAATTTAATCAGAGCATTAAAAGATAGTATAGTCACTACGATGATTGGAGCGGAAACAATTTCCTTTCTAAAATTCTGGGGAGTTATGCCTTGTGCTTTTTTAATGACGGCTATTTATGTAAAGCTTGTTAATAGAATGAAAGCAGAAAATATATTTTATCTGATCATTTCAATATTTTTAGCATTTTTTGCCCTTTTTGCTTATGTTATTTTTCCGAATCATGAGATATTACATTTAAGTCCAACTACTGCTCAAAATTTAATTGCAAGCCTGCCTAATTTAAAATGGTTTATTTTGCTTTTATCGAAATGGAGTTTTTCTCTATTTTATATAATAGCTGAATTATGGCCAAATGTAGCTTTTGCACTACTTTTTTGGCAATTTGTAAATAATATAACTACTGTTGAAGAATCGAAAAGATTTTATCCTTTATTTGGATTACTTAGCCAAACAGGGATTTATTTAGCAGGACAGTTTTTAGAAAATTTAAGTCATATTAATGAGTATGTAGTCGCAAAATTTTCACTACAGGCGTCTTTTCATACTCTTTCCGTGCAGATTATATTAACCATAGTATTGATTCTAGGGATAGTAGGTATTAAAACTTTTTGGCTATTAAATCACAAAGTGCTAGATAAAGAACATATGGCATTGTTGCGTTTTAAGGCAAAGAAAAAAACCATGACAATTGCCGAAAGCTTTCAGATGATCCTTTCATCAAGGCATATTAGATTAATTGCAACTTTACTTATTTGTTATGGTATTGCTATAAATTTAGTGGAAGGACCTTGGAAAGCAGCAGCTACTAAAATATACAAAACCCCGACTGAATATGCTGCTTTTATCGGTAATTATTTAAGTTATACGGGGGCGTTTACTATTCTTTTTGTTGTACTTGGCTCAAATATAGTTAGAAAACTCGGTTGGTTTACAGCAGCTATTATTACTCCTATAATAGTTTTTACTACAGGTATATTATTTTTTGCTGTTAATAATTTTGAAAGCTCTGCTGGTTTAATAGTAGCAAGCTTTATCCTTACCGATCCAGCTTTAATTGCTATCACAATTGGGGCTATTCAAAACGTGCTTAGTAAGTCAAGTAAATATACTTTATTTGATTCAACAAAAGAAATGGCTTATGTGCCATTAGATAAAGAAATAAAGATAAAAGGAAAAGCTGCTGCTGACGTGCTTGGTACAAAACTTGGAAAATCAGGAAGTGCATTTTTGCAATCCTTAGTTTTCATTATTTTACCTTCTGCAAGTTATCAATCTATTTCCGTATGTTTAATGTTTATATTTATAATCACCTGTTTAATATGGTTTTGGGCAGTAAAAGAATTAAACAAAGAATATAAAAAATCTGTTAAATTTTCTCAATAAAAAACAATTTTTTTCTTGCTATTACTAGCAAACTATTATTAGAATTAATGTAATTTAAAATATAGCCTGGAGGTTTTATGAGTAAAGATCCTAATGTAGAAGAAATTATAAAGGAGTTTGATCCAATAGCAAATAAAGAGTTCACTGAAGCAGAAAAGCAAGAACAAACAAGACAAGAGCAAGAATTGTTTGAATCTGAGGGAGATAGTATTTTTATTAGTGGTGCTGATGCTACAAATGCGAGTAGCATACCAACATCTTCGCTTTCAGCTAGTGCTTTAGCAGGAGGTATATCAGGAGATGGCTTTATAGATCCAATAACTGAAGCTATTCGAAAGGAAATTCTAGAAAAGCAGCGTGATTTAATAAGAAATCAGTTGCTAAAAGAAAATGCAGAAAATCCTGATCTAAAGTCTAATTTTGAAAGTGATGAAAAATTTAGAGATTTTTTAAGAACTTTAAATGAAGATCCAAATAAAAAAGAACTATACGATAAAGCTTTAGAAAATCCTGAGCTTAAAAAGGGATTAGAAAATATAGAAATAGCAGGCTATAAGAATGTTCATGCATCACATAGTGCAGAAGTTTATCATGAAAATAAAATTAAAGAAGAACAAGAAGAGTTATTAAGAAAATATCTTAATAATGATCCTGCTTACTCAGAAGAAGCAAAAGATCAAGAAAAATTCAGACAATTTCTAGCAAACCTTAATGCGGGGGAAAGACAAGGTTTATATGATAAAGCTTTATCTGATGAGCAGTTTAAAGGGCAATATGAAAACATTAGACAAGAATATGCCAATAAATATGTTGGCGGATTTAGGTCAATGCAATGGGAAAATCAAGTAAGTGCAGGCGATCTTAGATCAACAGTAATTAAAAATGATGCCGGTGAAGAAATTTGTACGTTAGCCGAAAAAACTCATAAAACTGCCCCGATGACTGTCTATAAGCAGGATGGTACTGCAGTTACAGTTAATTCATATAGAACGATAGACTTTCCTATAGATCTTGAGGGCAAAAGTGGTACGATGCATTTATCGCTTGTTGCACAAAATAAAGAGGGTAAATCTAATAATGCACTCCGTTTTACTGCTCACTATGAAGCAGATCCGCATCCTGATGGCACTCCTAAACTCAAAGAAGTAAGCTCACCGCAACCTATAAAATTTATGGGAAAAGATGAAAATGCAGTAGGTTATATAGAGCATGGCGGAGAAATTTATACGTTGCCTGTAACACGAGGCAAATATGAAGCTATGATGAAAGAGGTTGCAGTAAATAAAGGGCAGGGCGTTGATGTTTCACAAACTATAGAACAAGATATTTATAGAGTTCAAGGAGGTGAAAAATCTGTATCTTCGCAGCAAATAGATCCAGCAAATGAAAAGCCTATTGAAACTAAAAATACAGAAATACCTGAACCTCAATCGGGGATAGCTTCCAATCAAATACCTCCTGTAACACCTCTTAGTTCAGGGCAAAAGCCTGTGGTTTCACAAATGCCACAACCACAACAAGCTGAGATTTTACAGCCACAACCACAAGGAATAGTTGATGCAGCAGTAGGCTTATCGCAAGCTATGCAGAATTTATTAGATCAGTTAAATAAAGATTTAAAAAATGAAAATGAGCCAGCTGGTTTAATTGGTGAGGTAGCAGAGAAAATCTTAGGAGAGAAAGAAGCAAACGTTGACCAAAAACAAGCAGGAATTAATACTTTAGCTGAAAATGTATTAAGTAATAAAGAGCTTCCTGAAGAGGTAAGGGTAGAGGGTATAGGTAAAATATTAGACACAATAAATAATGATAATGTTTTATCAGAACCAGAAAAAGCAAAATTGCTTGGAGGAATAACATCTGTTGCTCTAGATCAAGATAGTTTAAGTCAAGCTGCTAAAAAACAAATAGTAGGAAAGATAACTGACTCTGCTTTAGAGCTTAATACGTCAGATGTAAGATTGCAGGCTATTAATGGCATAACTGATGCTGTATTAGATAGTAACCTGAATAAAGACGAAAAAGGAGAGATATTTGAAGTAATAAGCAATGTAATAGAAGCTTCTAAGCATGATGCTCCAGAAAAAAGTCAATTAAAAAGTGATGTACTAGATAAAGCTAGAGAAGCAGGAATTCTAAGTCCAGAACAGCAACAATTAATACAGCAAAATTTAGATAAAATTAAAGAAAAGCAAGCAGCAGAAGAAACAATAAAAAAAGTAAACGGTATTTTATATGATCCTTTATCTGATGCTGTAAAAAAGACGGATGCAATAAAAACTATCACCACAGATGTTTTAGATGGTCCAGCTAAAGCGGAAATAAAAGGTGAAATAGTTGAAGGTATTACAAAAGAAGTTGCTCAAAGTCCTTTAAGCATTAAGGATAAAGTAGGTATTATTGAAGTTGTGGGTGAGGCTATAGCTAGTCATAAAGACATGTCTATACCAGAGAAAGCTACTATTGCTTCATTTGCAGAAGATGGAATTATAAAAAGCACCGCTGAACTGAAAGATAAAGAACTAATGACTAAAGGTCTGATTGATGGAATTCATAAGGGTATAGGAAATGAAAGTCCTGAAATAACTCAAGGTGTTGTTAAAAGCATTAAAGCTAACGCTGTACCTGAAGAGAAATCTACTCTTGAAAACATAGCAAACGAAGCAATATTAGAAAGGGAAATGCAGAATTTAACTCAAGGTTTAAAAGGACAAGATTTAGAACAAGATAAACCAGAGAAAGATATAGTTAAAGCTGCAAGAGAAACAATGGAGGCTTTGGGAAATCTTAATAAAGCTGCTGAGCCTGGATTTGAAAAAGGACCTGTTGATGATACATCAAAACAGTCAAAAGAACAAACAGAAAAACCTATAGTCTCTGAAGAAGAAAAAGTTGTACAAGAAACTTCAAGTAGGTTAAATGATATATCTCAATTTATAAGTAAAAAAGTTAATAACCTCCGTAGTCTTCTTGATGAACGCAGAAATCTTAAAACTAATGAAGAAAAGAAAGCTGAATCAGAAAAGCAAGCTAAAGATTTAACTGAAAAGTTTAATGAAAAATCTTCTACTAAAGATCAGTTAGATTTCATACAGGCTAATTTAATTGATAATAAAGATTTATCTAAAGATGCTCGTTTAAAAGCTATAGATAATTTATTACAAGAACAGGTGGAAAAAAGAGGAGCAGCTGTTTCAGGACAATCTCAAGATAAAACAGAAGATGTAAGAACTTTATCAGGAAAGTCTGAGTTAAAGCCTGTAAGTAGAGATGAACCGGATATTGAAAGAGCTAAAATGGTTGTAGGAAAAGATAAAGTTAATATTAAAGATAATGTAGCAATTATGGCAAAATTGACGGATGCAAAAAGTGCTATACAGTTAGAAAATCCTACAATATCCAATGTCAAAGCTCCTAATAATAAAAAAGGACAATCATTTCCATGATGTAAATTTTTAGAGTTGTAACGTGGATAGAAAACACCCTCGGTGTCGTTGCTTGGGAACTAGATCCAGAAAATAATAAAAAATACTAATAAAATTAGTATTTTTAACTGGCTCTAGTTCATAAATCACGGGATGACACTGATGGTGCTTTTCGATACACGCAGCAAAGTCAGCTCGCAATGACATTATAATTCATCCCTCTTATAATTTAAAATGGCATAATCCTTAGTTATAATAGGGAAGAAATCTTTGTTAAAAGGTAATAATTCAGTTGTTTTATCTAAAAATTCTACTTCTATTATATCACCAGCACCAAAATTGAGAATATTTTTAATTTTACCGATTTCAGTATGATTATTATCTAATATTGGTAAGTTATTTAAATCAGTTATATAAAACTCGTCTTCTTCTAGTTTTGGCAAACTTGAACGTAAACAAAATAATTTATAGCCTTTTAAATTTGCTGCTTCATTCCGAGTAGATATATCATTAAACTGACAAATTAATTCACCTTTAGAATTTTGTTTAATTAGATTAATATTTACTTTCTCGCCTGATTCGTTTACTAATTCCCTTTCAGTTATTTTTACAGTAGGATCAGTAAAAGATCTTAAAATTATATGTCCTTTAATCCCATGACATGATTTTATTACACCGACTAGAATTAAATTTTCTAAGGAATCCATTAATTTACCTTTAATTTTTGCTAGTTATATATAATAATATATTTAAATAATTTTTTATAGATATATACTCGTTTTATTTGAAAAATTGGCTACGTTGTCTTTTGCTGATAATCCGTAACTATATTAAGTATACGCTGCGGTTATCAGCTTCAAGACGCCTTGCTCTTTTCCAAATAAAACTTCGTCTATCTATTTTTTGTTCATTTTATTAGATTTATATGATAAAAAAAATAATTGCTGGCATAATAATTTCTTGCTCCTTATTACTATTTCTTTTTTTTGGTGCATTGTCTTTAGTTAATTATAACTCTGTTGCGAGTAATTTCACTAATCGCTTAGGAATTGCCAATGAGAATATCGGAAAAATAAAGATAAATAAATTCCCAATACCTTATTTAGCTATTGAATCGATAAAGGAAGAAGGAAAATTAGATTTAGAAGAAGTTAAAGTCTATTTCTCATTCTGGTCGCTTATAAAATTTAGCCCTCAAATTAGTAGATTAGAAATATTAGATGCTAAGATTTATGCAGATTCTAAGATGCTCAATATTTATAATAACGAAGAGCTAATAGATAAGTTTTTTAAATATAAACTGCAAAATATAAATCTTAATATTACGAACCTCAATATTATTAATAAACAAGATTATTCCATTTTAAACTTTTCTAATTGTTCATTAAAAAAGGAAAATTTAGCATCTAATTATATATTTAAAACTACAAACAACGAGTTAGGCACAATTTCAGGCTCAATTAATAAGAATGAGAATATAGTAAATTTTAGCTTTGATATTGATAATAAAGATTATAATTTTAAATTATCACAAATTTATAAAGATTTTAAGCTTGATAGTGGTAGTGGTGAATATAATATCAAAAACCTAGCGTTAGCAATGTATAACATACTACCGGATTTAAGCCATATTTTAAATAAGCTGAATCAAACAGATGTAGTAAATATTAAATTTAATATTTTAAATTCGGAAGATGCAGTAGAGCTAAAAGATATAGTTGTAGAATCACAATTTATTACGGGAGGTGGTGTTATTAGTATTGCTAAAAATGATAATACTACTGGCACTGTTAATTTAAATTTTTCTAAAATAGATTTAAATTCAATAGTTTCTTCAAATACTTCGGTAACATTTAATACTGCTCCATCAAATATTAGATTTATTTTTGCTGATAAGTTGCTTAAGATCAATATTGTAATTGATGAAGTAATTTTAAGTAATAATAATACATTGGAGAAAGTAACGTTTACTTCTAGCTTATCAAAAGGTACTTTAAAAATAGATGAATGCTTAGGAAGTATTAAACCAGATGGTGAGTTTAAGCTTCTAGGTAATGTAACGCAGAATTCTATCAGAAGTATGTTTGATGGACAAATATATTTAAAGCATAACGATTTTAATTCTTTACTAAATATATTAGGATTTGCTGATATCACAGTTAAAGATGCTATACCATTTACTCTATCGTCTGAGTTAAAATTAACTCTGATAGATTTGTTTTTTAAAGATTTATCGCTAAAAACAGATAATTTAAGTCTGTCAGGAAATTTTTCTGGTAAATTTATTGCTCAAACACCTCATTTAAATGCTACACTTAGTATATCTTCGCTTGATTTAACAAAAAATAGTTATCCAGTAATTTCACCTTTTATCGAATTTGTGCAAGGCTTGACTAAGGATATGAAAAGCCTAGATTATCCAAGTAAATTTATCCCAATTAGAACAAATCCCTATACAATTAATTTAGATATTTTAGTAGATGGTGTTAAATATAATAATCAAATCTTTGATAAGATGAATCTACTTGCTAAAATTTCACCAGCTAGTGTAAAAATTAGTAATCTAGATTTAAAAACAAATAATAGCTACTTATCAACTAGCTGGAATTTGGATGCTTCCAGCGTATTACCATCTTTAACTGTCGAAATTAAAGATGGTAGTTTAAGTACTGATTTATTATCACCTGCAAAGTTACTTGATTTAAGAAATAAATTAGTAAATGATTATAGTTTAGATAAAGTTACGTTACAAATATATGGTAATTTATCTAGCTTGTCGCAAAATGATTTAGTACTAAAAAATGTTAAATTCTATGCAGTAAATAATAATAATTTACTACAATTCAATAATATTGAAGCAGAACTATTAGGTGGTAAATTGCAAGGTAGTGGTAATATTTTGTTGGATCCTTACTCTCTTAATTTTGTGTATGCATTAAATACAATAGATTTAGATAAAACTTCAGCACTCTTACCTAAAATATTTGCTGCTTCAGAAGGTGAAATAAGTATTAGCGGTAGTTTTTCCACTAACGGCAATACCCTGCAAAATCAACTATATAACCTTACTAGTAAATCACAGTTTGCTATAAATGTTATCACGGTTAATAACTTTAATATTGATTCTTTCATACAGAAAATTAATAATTATGATTATAATGTATCGAATCTTGATAAAGATATAAATAGTGCTATAACGACAGGACAACAAAGAATTACGGGTATAAGTGGTAATATTGACTTACAAAAAGGCATTGCTCTTTTAAAAGATATAAATTTTGTTACCCAGTACAGTACAGGGGCTGCATCTTTTGCAGTTAATATATATAATTTTGATATGGATTCATCTAATATTCTATCTTTTTATATTCCGTCTAGCCTTGTTAAACCTGATCCAAAAAATACTAGTTCTAATGCAGATAAAAGTATTTTAAGCAATCTTAGTTTGAAAATACAAGGAAATATGTTTGCTCCTAAAAAGACCTTTAATAGTAATGAATTAAAAAAATTGCTAATACCTCAGCAAACAACTACAGAGGCAACTGATTTAGTTAACCATTAAAAATAAAAACACATGACTACCAATAAAAATTTAGACGAAAATATTAGTTTTGAAGAAGCTTTAAGCGAACTTGAAGAAATTGTAAAAAAAATAGATAACGGGCAAGAGACTTTAGAAGCAGCAGTTAATAGTTTTGAGCGTGGTATTTTGCTTAAAAATCACTGTGAAAAGAAACTTAAAGAAGCTCGTTTGAAGATTGAGAAAATTACTAAGCTTGCCGATTCTACAATAACCTTGGAGGAAGTGGAGGTCTAAATAAAGGATGATTTATTATGCATAATAGTTTTCTTATAAGGCTTGTCCGGTGTTGTTGCATGACTCCTATGTCATTCCCGCAAAAGCGGGAATCCAGGAAAAAAGTCTAAATATAGTAAATTTTTTAAAATAAAAGCTCGATTTATCTCGCTTTATGCTGGATTCCCGCTTTTGCGGGAATGACATTGTATAGCTGCTAATTATTTAAAATGATACAAACATAAATATTATTCTATGCCTGACCAGATAATTGATTTTATTTATAACGTTCCTAATTATTGTCTTATTTCTTATAATCAACATTATTTTAATGGGGTTTTGCAGTATATGCTTATATCTCTCTAAATATATCATCCCAACTAATTTCCAAAGAGAAGAATTAGGCAGCCTTGGAGGATTTTTATCCGGGGTAGTCGGAAGCATGTATGCGGTATCAACCGGTTTTGTATTAATATATCTACTTGGTAATTTTAATAAAGCTCAAGAAGTAGTGGCAACCGAATCTACAATATTAATGAGACTTGCAGATAGTGTTAGTTGGCTTCCCTCTAATATGAAGCCTGCAATTTATGCAGATATTAAAAATTATGCAAAAGATGTAGTAGGGCGTGAGTGGCAGTTAATGAGGGATGGTAAAAAAATCGGTCATGAAGCTCTTAGTTTCCTACAAGATATTACTAGTCGTCTTAAAGATTATAAAGTAAATGATCAGATGCAATTATTTATTAAGAAAGAAATAGTTAAAGAGATCAAAGAGCTTTATACTATCAGGTATAATAGGATTAAAATGTCTTATTTTTCCTTAAATGTTCAATATTGGGTAGTCGTATTTATTATGACTACTATTAACCTAATTTTTGTTTGTATGCTTGGGATTAGGGTCTATTTGCATAAAATTTCAGTCATGTTAGTTTGTATAACCTCCGGTTCTATGATTTTCTTATTATTTATATTAGATAAACCTTTCTGCGGTCCTTTCGCAGTTAATCAATATGATCTTAATAAGGCTATTACATATATTGAATGCTTGGAGTAGGTATACTCGATGAACTTGAAAAATTGGCTACGTCGTCTTTGTAAGTCCTCGGATGCTCACGTATTAAGTAACTGCTGCCACTCCTCGGCTTACAGACTCCTTGCTCTTTTCCAAGTTGATCTTCGTCTACTAGAGCTCGCCCTCGTCAGGTGACATAACCTTATGCAATGACAACACCGATGATGTTTTCTAATTTTCAAAGCAAAGCACATGCATATATATAAAAACAATTTTCATAGAGGCTCGTTTAATATTTGGGATCTATGTATAATATTGATTATATGCGGGATTATATTTGCAATAGGTAAGGGGCTGCATGAAATGGATTCATCCATTGGAGCTATTGCAAAAAACGAAATATACTTAGATCCAATCCATTTATTAAAATATACGCTGCAAACTACATTACGAATGTTTATAGCAATTATTATTTCGCTGATAACTGCTATAATATACGGGACTATTGCCGCAAAATATAAAACCGCAGAAAATATTTTAATACCAATATTAGATATCTTTCAATCTGTACCGATATTAGGCTTTTTAACATTTACTGTTACATGGTTTGTATCGATATTTCCAAATAGCAGTTTAGGTATAGAATGTGCAGTAATATTTGCTACATTTACTAACCAAGTGCCCTAATATAGCCTTTAGCTTTTACCAATCACTTAAAACTATCCCAAATGATTTAGTCGAAGCAAGTAATATATTTAAACTTTCACCGCTGAAAAAATTTTTAAAACTTGAATTGCCGTTTGCCACGCAAGGGTTAATTTGGAATAGTATGATGTCGATGTCTGGTGGTTGGTTTTTTCTCGTAGCATCAGAGACTGTAGTAATAGGCGGGAATACAATTAGCGTACCTGGTATTGGTTCGTATATAGCTAAAGCGATATATGAGAAAGATATAATTTCTATAATCTATTCTGTAATCACTATGTTTATAGTAATTATATTATATGATCAAATTATATTTCGTCCGTTAATTGTGTGGGCAGATAAATTTCGTTATGAGAATATAGTAAAAGCTTGTGCCCCTAAATCCATGGTTGTGGATTTATTTAAAAAGACAAATTTTATCACCATATATATAGCAAAAATTATCTCTATTATATTCATACCATGTAATTTTTTTATTAATAATATAACAAAAATTATCTCAAATCTTTTGTCTAAGCTCTATATTATTTTTATAAAACCTATACCAAATTTACTTATAGCTATCATATGGTATGGGTGTTTAGCTTGTTTAGCAATATATGCTGCAAATAAATGCTATGATTTTGTTAAAACAACAATTAGTTTATCGGAGTTTTTATTAGTAATAAAATTAGGCTTTTTTACTCTGTTAAGAGTAATTACTATGGTAATTTTAGCTCTTATTATATGGGTGCCTATAGGTGTATTTATTGGATTAAATAGTAGCTATACCGAAAAAATGATGCCTGTAATACAGATTGCTTCAGCATTTCCTGCTAATTTTTTATTTCCTTTCGTGGTTATTTTTATTTCGCACTATAATCTCAATCCCAATATAGCTTTGAGTTTTCTTATGATACTTGGCACTCAATGGTATATTCTCTTTAATGTTATAGCTGGAACTTCAGCGTTTCCTGCTGATTTAAAAGAATCAGCTAATATATTCCGTGTTAAAGGATGGCTATGGTGGAAAAATATTATATTACCTGGAATTTTCCCTCATATAGTTACTGGCGTTATAACAGCTTATGGAGGAGCTTGGAATGCAAGTATAGTAGCAGAAATAGTATCTTGGGGAAATGTGCGTATTTCTGCAACTGGTCTTGGTTTGTATATTACAAACGCCGCAAATGCTAGTGATTACAGCCGAGTAGCTATTGGGGTAGTAGTAATGTCACTATATGTTATAGTTATAAGCCGTTTGGTATGGCGTCCGTTATATAATTTGTCAGTAAGTAAAAGTAAGTTGAGTTAGTGTTATCCTATGTCTTATTAGTGTCGTCCCGTGGCGGCATTGTTGCGTGGATCGAAAAACGCCCTCGGTGTCATCAACTATGAATTCTTTCAGACGATGTGTAGAATCCTGACCTATGGTGCGTATTGTAGCATCATTATTATCAATAGTAAGACCATTTGGCGTTGAGCTTACTCTGACTATGCCGTAAATATCAGGTGGGGTTGTTGGATTTATACTTGATGGATTTAGATTAGCATACAGCGTAAATTTTCCATCTGTAGTACCGGTATTTATCAAATCAAGTTCTGAGTTTTCACCTTGAAATACTATCTTTTCACCATTTTGAAATAGATTTACGTTATTACCTTTAGCATCTATCGTGTAAGTTGTGCCGTCTGCTATATCAACTTCATTTATTGTTCCAGCACTTGGATCACTAATTGTTAAACTACCACCTAATTTTATCTGTATTGTGCCATTAGCAGCATTTGCTACAAGTCCTATTGTAGATGGTGCATTTATGATAATTGTACCACCATCTGCATTACCTGCGTTAAAGGTTACAGTTCCTGCTGTTAAATCAGTATTAACGTTAATTGTTCCTGATGCATTAGTGCTATTTGTATAGGTAATATTTGTAATATTACTGTTGATGCTGGTGTTAATAATATCACTTAAATTAAGAGTTGTACCCGTACCACCGCTAAACTCTAATGTATTTAAGCCAGTTATTGCTCCGGTAATAGAGCCATTTCCTAAAGCAATTACTGTAGCATTATTACCATTAGTTACTGTTCCTGTAAGCTTGCTATCTGCACCTAAAGTAAATGTTCCACCTTTACTTTTGAAATCTACACCACCTGTGAAATTTCCTGTAGATGTTAAATTACCTGCTCCAGCATAAACCGCACTACCTGTTGTAACCCCTGCTATTGTGGCATTTGCTCCAGTATTAACTGTTAAGGTTGTTGCATCTACACCACCTTGTACTACATCTGTACCATTAAATATTATTTGTGTTAATCCTGCTCCATCTATTCCTAAGTTTTCGGTTACTGTTCCATCACCTACAAAAACAAATGTCCCACTTCTTCCGCCAGTACTAATTGCTGAACCTGTAAGTGTTTTGCCTGCACCTAAAGTAAATGTTCCGTTATTATCATTATAATTTATATTACCTGCAAGCCCACCAGTAGCTGTTACGCTACCAGCTGCATTATATCCTAAATCACCGGTCATAAGACCAGTAACAATTGCAGTAGCTCCATCATTAGCGACAACAAAATTTGTAGAATTTACAGCAGAATCAAGTTTTATATTTGCCCCGTTAAAATTAATAGTGGTAGCATTTGTAATAGCTCCTGTAATTTCGTTATTACCTGCAAGGTTTATAATTGTTGACAAGACATTCTGCGAATCTATAGTCCCTGTTATCTTTTTTCCATCTGCTATGTTCAATACAAAATTATTCTTACCATTACTAACATTTTGAATTGCACCTGTAATATTATTATTTATAGCTATGGTAAAATTAGGATTTTTATCAACATCACGCTTAAACAGGATATTTGTTGCATTAATTGCTCCGTTTAGAACAATATTAGTACTAAATTCATTCCCATTTATAATATTGAAATTTGCAATAGGGTTAGTTCCGCCTACAGTACCATTAATTGTGGCAGCTGTTCCAGCGTTATCTCCATTATGACTTATAGTAACTGAACCATATGCTCCTACATCTAGATTGTTAAAATTTGCTGTTAAGGTCTGACCAGCATTAGAATATACAGAAAAATTACCACCATTTGCATTGAATATTTACATTACCGCTAATACCGCCTTTAGCAAATAAGGTAGCATCTGCATTATAGTTTAATATTCCGGTAATTAAACCTGTTGCAACAACATTCGCTGTTGCATTTGCTAAATTAATGGCATTTGCCTTAACAATCCTGCCAAAATTTATGTTACCACTACCGTTAATATTAACTGCAAGTAAAGAATTAGTACCACCAATATCTTTAGTAATAGTTACGCCGTTTCCTAGATTTAATGTACCATTACCAGCAGTTCCCGTATTATCTATAGTAGTTGCAATATTTAAATTATCATTAATTTGAAGAGTAGAACTTTTACCTGCAAAGTCCATAGTGGTAAATGTTTGATTACCAACCCCAGTAATAGTAGCCGTTGCATTATTAGCAATAAATTTTAGAGGACCAAAATTAGGGTTAAGACCTACCGTAGCACTAAGTGCACCTATGGATACATTTTGACTTACTTGTACACCGCCAAAAGCAAGAGCATTAAGCAGCGTGTTTATACCACCAATTTGAGCATTTGGTTTATCTGCTAATATAGTAGTTCCAAGACCACCTACTGCTATTTGTATAATGTCTCCATTATTTAATACTCCTGCTAAACCTGCACCAGTACTTAGTACTACAGAGCCAGTAGTCGCAACAGTAACACCTGCTGTATTAAAACTTGAAATCAGAGATCCATATAATGATGCTGTTGCTAAAAATCCTTTTAATATTTTAAACTTATTCTTCATATCTCAAATCTTACCCAATTAATTTTTTAATAAAACTCTTCATAGAATGTAATTAATACTAAAATGTAAAAATTTATTAAGGATTCTATATCTTAATTACTTAAATTTATTAACTTTTATTTACAAATATTAAATATTATTAATGAAATGAGGTTTTTTTACAACACAGATTTTAAGGTAATTTAAGATTTAAAATATCAGATAAGACAGTAATTTTTATTTGTAGTAAATTCAGATGGATCTAAGGATAGATTTAAGGGTAGAGAATATAATAATAAGTTAGAAGTATGTAATAATATCTTGGGTTTGTAAGGATTGACTATTTTTTAAAAAAGATGCTTTAAATTATAATTTTTCAAGAAATTATCTATGATCATTTTATCCTTTTCATCTATTTTTGAAGCTTCGAATGTTACTTGATTATTAGGTAGTTTATTTAATTGTATTAGTAGGTTAACTAATTTATTTAATATTTCTGCAATATTTTTGGTATCAGCTAGATTATTTTCACTTTTATTTAAAGTAAGGGACTCTAGCTCATCTTCAAGCAAAAGAATAAGCTTAGTAGTGAAATTATATAAATTATTTAAAGTATCTGTAGTATCTTTGATCATAAACTATCCCCATCTTTTATTTTAGGAAGCCCAACAAATGCTCTTTTTTCGTTTAGAGTCATGAAATTAGCATTAGCAATTTTAGCCCAAAGATTTTCACGTTTTTCGGTTAAGGCGGATATACTATCAGAATCAAAATCAATGGTAATTTCTTCATTAAACAGATAAGAAAACCAATTACTTATATTATCAGCAATTTTATCAAGTAACGGAATTAAGGTTTCTTCCCATAAAGCAAGACGTGCTTCTTGCATATTGCTATAGGTATTATCGCCGTTAATACCAAGTAATTGAGGTGGCACTCCGAATGCTAGGGCTATCTCTCTTGCGGCAGAATTCTTAGACTGAATAAAATCCATATCTTTTGGGTTTATGCTCATTTCTTGCCAACCAAGACCACCCTCAAGCAATAAAGGCTTACCAGCGTTATTACTACCGGTAAATTTTTCTGATAATTGGGCTTGTAGTCTTTCAAATTGTTCATCGCTAAGGTAGCCATTACTATCTTTAACTATTAATGCTCCAGATGGTCTAGCACCATTTTGTAATAATGAGTGATTCCAGTAGGAGGATTGTTGATGTAAATCTATAGGAAGTGAAGCGGCTTCTAAAGATGATAAGCCGTAATGGTGATTGGTAGGGTGATAATTTTTTAAATGCAAAACCCTGCTTATTTTAGAAATAGGATCTATTCTATATAATTTATCACCGCTTGCACTTTGATATTTATATGCAACTAAAACATTCTGGTCTAACACTGCTTCAGTTGCACTAGCCGGTAGTAAATAAATCTCTTTAGGTCTAAAGTCTGATGTTGATAAAATATAACTATTACCAAACAATAACATACTAGATATTAATTCACTGAAAAAATCAGCCCCTGCTTTCTCAGGATTTGGTCTTTTGAGTAAATTATTTAAGGGATGATTTGCGATTACTTCACCACTTTTACTTTTTAGTACTTTCCAAGGAACATGTCCAGCTGATTGGGCAATTAGGTTAACGCATCTATAGACTATAACATTTTCACGATAAGCATCAATCCCCACTCTAATTTTCTTTGCATTACCATAAGCAATGTCATTTAGCTCAATAAAATGCTGAGATTTAGTAACATTACTACCCCAAAACTTTTTCCAATAACTTTTTACCATATATTCCCTATATCGGTTATTTGCAAAGAGTATATAATAATTTGCTTAAGCAACTAATAGGTGATTGATAAAAAGGATAACTTGACATAAATTGTATTACAAATTATATTATATTAATGTAACTATAATTGTAATACTTAAAGCATATCATATGTCCGCACTTACTGTAAGATTACCCGATGACTTAGCAGAAGAAGTAACTAAGAGGGCTAGAAAACTTCATATTTCACGTAGTCAGTATATTAGAAAATCTATTGAAAACATGAATAAAAGCTTATATGAGCAAGAACGACAAGAGAAGTTATTTAAAGCTAGTATGCGTACCCGCAAAGAAAGTATAAAAATAAATTCTGAATTTTCTAATATTGAACATGACCTTGAAAATTAATCTCGGAGAAATTTGGCTTGCCGATTTAAATCCTAGAGTTGGTAGTGAGCCTGGCAAAACGAGACCTGTACTAATTATTCAAGATCAAGTATTATTAGATGCGAGTCATCCGTCTACTTTAATCATCCCCTTGACAACTAATTTGATAGATGATGCTTTTCCTTTACGAATCCGTATTAAAGCTCATAATAAATTAGAAAAAGATTCGGACCTGTTAATAGACCAAATACGTAGCATAGATAATAAACGCTTAATTTTAGGACCTCTAACTAGTTGTAATCCTGCCACTATGCAAATAATCTATAAAGCAGTATTAGAAGTTATAGGAGTTAAAATATAAGAGTCTGTGGGGGAAAACGCTTATTTGACTTCCAAATTTTAAAGTATTTGCGATACAGTGCCACGATATTTTTGAAAGAATCCAAAAGAGTATATATTATTACATTTTGAGGTTGTTTTTGAGGTAATTAATTCCCATCTTATTCCTTTAAAATAATTAATAATACAATAAACTTATTCCTCAAAATCTTCTAAACTAACTCCATGTTTTGTTTTGTTCCATTTAAACGGACAGAAGATAATTTCGAAAACTGCTTTATATGAAGCTATAGTATGTAATATGAAATAGCCAGCCCACAAAACTAACGCTATTAAATCCTGAAACTTTATTTTTCCAAATTTTAAAGAATTTTTTAATATATAAATAACAGTTCCGTATAAATATAAGAGGGAAAAAATACTATTAACCAGCCATACATAATCAATTATAGGGTTTTTATTTATAATAATGGAAAATATTATAAAAGGTAAACACCAGAAATTATAAGTTGATAGTCCAATGAAAATATAAATAGTTATTATTTGTAACAAAGTAAGTTTTTTATACTTATCCTTTTGTGCTATAAATACAAAAAATGTTTGCAAAAAACCTTTGATCCAACGTGACCTTTGATTCAACCAATTACCTAAACTATTCGGTGCTTCTTCTAAAGTATATGAATCAAGAATGGTTACCTTATAATTTTGCGAGTAAATTCTTAACCCGATTTCAGCATCTTCGGTTACGTTATGAGCATCCCAGCCACCCAACTTACGTAATATATCTGCTTTAAAATGATTGCTTGTCCCGCCAAGTGGGGTAGGGAGCTTGAGCAAACTTAACCCTTTTAAAATATATTCAAACCATAAGCTATATTCTAGATTAAACATTTTGGTTAAAACATTTTCGTTTTTATTATAAAAATTGAGCTTGGCTTGCAGACAAATAAAATCGGGTGCTAAACTCTTAAACATTGCTAAAGCCTTAAGTAGCTGATCTGGTTCAGGTTTATCTTCAGCATCGTAAACAACTACATACTCACCTCGTGAATATTCTAAAGCATAGTTAAGGGCTTTCGGCTTAGTTCGAGGGGAGCTTTGTGGTACTAGTATCACGTGAAAATATGCAGGTAAATTATATAAAGCTATTTCTTTAATCATTAAATAATCATCATCTTCAATAATTATTTTGACATCTAGTTTACTATCAGGGTAATTAATTAATGAAATATTTTTGATTATTGATCTTAATTTGCTTAACTCTTTATATAATGGCACTAAAATTGTATAAATCGGTAATTCTTCTACGTTAATTCTTGCCTGTTTTACTTCTAATGGCTTATAGTCTCTTATTGCTTTTACAAATAAGAGCGATTTTAAAACATTTTGCACAAAGTAGCTTATATTATTAGCAATATGAAATAAAACCGGCACATAAGTCAATATCACTAGAAACACAACAAAAAATATTATTACCTTATTTGCATAATTAATATTTTTAGCAGTGATCGGTCCAGCTTTAAATTCAAGAGCATATTTAGCTTTAATACTATTTAAATGAGCAAAGTTCTGCTCTAATGACTTATAAAAATAATATTTCTTGATTAGGGCTATAGAAGAAAAGTTATTCTTTTCATCAAATAATAATTTTAAATTATTTATGGCAGTAATTTTATTTCCTACTTTATCTTCATAAACAAAATATCCCTGCATTACATATTCTTGAGCATTAGAATAATTATAAATTTTAATGCAAGAAATATTATTTATTATTGGTAATATCTTATTTTCATAAAGCATATCAATCATTAATTCATTGTCGATTACATCCTCTTTGATAATAGTATTTAAGTCAGCTAACCGCTTTCTATCTTTAATTAGCTGCAAAATTTTATCTTCATCTATACATCTAACCATACTGAAAAGCTTAAACCTGATATTTTATATTTTTTGTTTGAGAGGCTGCGATCCCAGAAATAACCTATTTGAGTTGTTAATGAACTTTTGCTTTCTTTTCCAAAGTTAATTATTTTTGCAACCCCTAATTGTTCATAAACAGAGTTATCATATATAGAGCCGTAATTTTTTCTAGTGTGATATTTTGTAAAACTTGTAAGCATTATTCCGTTGCTAAATTTAATGCCCTCACAAATAGAGAAATTATAATACATCTTCTTATAGCCAGTATTATTTATAGAATACCCAAAGCTAATTGTATTTTGGCTAAATATAGTAACGGAATAGATGTTTTTAGACATTCCTGTTAACAAAGATATTTCTCCTAAAAAACTCTCTTTCTGCTTTTTATTGCTAACCATCAAGATTTTAGGTTGAGCTGAAGTAACAAAATCATGATCACCAAATAGTTTAAACTTGTAATAAATAGCAGTCTCTAGGCTTGCATTTTTTTTATTTATAAATTTATCTTTTTTATATAGGAAGCTCATACCTATATTCTGATTATCGGTTATGCCATATTCTATACAGCTATTTGCTAATTGCACATCTTGATAGGATAATAATTCCACTATTTTCTGCTCTAATTTTTTTATTTGTCGCAGAATTTTTGCTTGAAGATTAGGTTGATTTTTTACTTCTTCAAGATATTGCCTAAGATATATTATTCTATTATTTACATGTAAAACAATTTCCTCTCTTTGCTTTTTTTCATTTTTTGAGATTCTATTAGTTTTATTTCCCCCTATAATATATCTATATCTGCCTTGCTCTAACAGCCATGCGGAAGCATATGCTGTGTTGATATCAAAAACAATTATGATAAATATGAGACAGCAATATAGCCTTAATATCATAGCCGCTTAAATTTAAAAAATGCATTATAATAACAATTATAAGTTGAGTAAAGTGTTAAATAAAAAATTTAATAAAATTTTTTGATTGAAATAATATATAGCTTATTGTAGTAATAATTTATATAAGACTAAATTAACTTAAAGAGGAAAATATGCTTGATCAAAAAATTGAAAGTACAAAACCTAATTCCGGCACAACAAATTTTGAAAGTAATTTTTCAGAGACGTTTAGGGGAACGATAATAATCGCACCTGATACAGAAGTTATATTTAAAAATCTAAAAAATGCTAGTAAATTAATATTAGGAGCACGCAGCAGTGCTGAAGTAACTGATCTTAATAAAGTATTTAAAAATGATGAAGATATAGAAGTTATGTTATCAGGTGATGAGATTAGTTCAGATAATGAATCTATTTAAATATGATCGTAGAAGTTTAATATTGAAAAAATACGCTGTCCAAGTAATAAAAACTTATTTTATAACTCAAAATATGCTATAATATGAGTTATAAAGTAAACATTTATAGCTCATGATATGGAATTGGCAGCATAAAGATTGGTCTAATTTTAAATATGATCAGAAAAATATTTCTGATTTGGAAAAACGTTTTATCAATAATAGCGGTATTCTTTTAGGAGCAGCTAAATATCTCTCGAAATCAGATAAAGATAATTTAGTTGTTATGCTTGCAAGTGATGAAGCATTAAATAGTTCAGAAATTGAGGGTGAATATCTAAATAGAGACAGCTTGCAATCCTCTATAAAGCGGTATTTTAATATAGCAAAGGATAATAGAAAAGCTTCGCCTGCGGAAAATGGTATCTCAGAATTGCTTGCCGATATGTATTATTCATATGATCAGCCTTTAAACCATGACTGTTTATTTCGTTGGCATGAAATGTTAATGAATGGTAGAAAAGATTTAGATGCTATAGGAAAATATCGCACCCACCTAGAGCCGATGCAGGTAGTTTCAGGCAAATATCATGAGCCAATAGTTCATTTTGAGGCACCGCCATCTGATATTGTACCAAAAGAAATGGATAGATTTATAGAATGGTATAATAATATTACGGATTCTATTACTCCGCTTACTAAAGCTGCTATTGCCCATCTTTATTTTGAGTCTATACATCCGTTTGAAGATGGTAATGGAAGAATAGGTAGAGTTATAACTATAAAAATGCTATGTCAAAATATAGGACAGCCTATATTAGTAGCTTTGTCTCACGTAATAAATCAGGAAAAAAAGTTATATTATAATGCTCTAGAAAATAACAATAAAAGTTTAGAAATTACTGACTGGATATTATATTTTGTTGAAACAATAATTAAAGCTCAGGATTATACTTTACGTAATATTGAGTTTTTAATAAATAAAACAAAATTTTATGATAAGTTTAAAGATACCTTAAATACAAGACAAGAAAAAGTCGTTAAAAGAATTTTTGAAGAGGGGGTAGAGGGCTTTAAAGGTGGTTTAAGTGCTAAAAATTATCTAAACATCACCAAAACCTCTAAAGCCACTGCCACAAGAGATCTACAAGAATTGGTAGAAATGCAGGCATTTATTAAAACTGGCGAACTTAAATCTACAAGGTATTATATTAATTTAGAAAATTAGAGTAAGATACTTTATTGTGTGCCTAAATTAAGAAGAAGTGTCTTCATCTATATATTATTCTTTATTTGTATTATTCAAAAACTTTTCTTTTTAATCTTTACTAAGAAAAGATAATAAGTTATCCTTTCTTAAGGTATATCTCTTAAGAAAAGATAGAATATGAATAAACGCATAGGTAAATATATTATTCAAAAAGTATCAGGTGAGTCATATAAGGCTTATATACCACCTGAACTGCCACCTGAACCTCCTATAGATTTAGTAAAATTATATACTCACCTTGAAAAAGCTACCTTAGCACTTGCAGAGTTAAACATAACCTGCAAATCTATCCCTAATACTTCGTTATTTATTTATATGTATGTCCGCAAGGAAGCATTGCTCTCAAGCCAAATTGAAGGTACACAAAGCTCTTTTTCAGACTTAATGTTATTTGAGCATAATCAAAAACCTGAAATATCCATAGAAGATGTGGAAGAAGTATCTAATTATGTAAAAGCTATAATGTATGGTTTAGAAAGGTTAAAAGACAGTTTTCCTTTTTCCTTAAGATTATTGCGGGAAATCCATAATATATTACTTTCTGGAGGGCGTGGCTCTAAAAAATTGCCAGGAGAATTTAGGCGTTCTCAGAACTGGATTGGTGGCACAAGACCAGGCAATGCGTTATTTGTTCCTCCTCCGGTAGATTATTTAAATGATTGCCTGTCTCATTTTGAAAATTTTTTGCATGATAATAGCCTGCCGGTTCTTATTAAAGCCGGTATTGCTCATGTTCAATTTGAAACAATTCATCCATTTTTAGATGGTAACGGGCGTTTAGGACGATTACTAATTACATTGTTGCTTTGTCATAATGAAATACTTAATGCCACAATTCTATATTTGAGCCTTTACTTAAAACAAAATCGTCATATTTATTATGAGCTACTTCAAGAAGTCAGGATGCATGGTAATTGGGAAACTTGGCTGGAGTTTTTTTTAGAAGGCATTCATAAATCTGCAATGCAGGCAATTCAAACAACCAATCTTATTAATCAATTATTTGAAGAAGATATTACCCAGATAGAAAAAGCAGGGCGAGCAAGATTTGTTTGTAAGCAAGTTTTAGAATATATGAAATTATTGCCGCAAGTAAATGTATCTATGCTTGCTAAGGGGCTAGATATAACTGCACCTACGGCAAGGCACGCTCTTGAATTAATGAGAAAACTTAATATTTTAGAAGAAATAAGCGGTAAAAAACGCAACAAAATATACGTGTATCGTAAATATTTAAATATTCTTGAAGAAGGCACTGAGCCTTTTACTATTACATCCTATTAACTTTATTTACAACTATACCTAACATAAATATAAAACCGCTTACCATTGTCCCTATAAATACTCCCCTGAGGTTAAAATATTGTAGAGATAAGGAATAATATTCCCAAAGTAGAAAAGTTGCTGCTCCGCTTATTGATGATAAAACCATTATCTGTGTTGGTACTCTAATTTTAAAAAGCGTTGTTACTAGCGGTACTAATATTACAGGTCCCCAAAAGCCGGTAAAGAATACTACTAAATCTATTACGTTGTTGAATTTTAGGGCAGCAATTATAGCAAGGCTTCCTGTTACTACGTTAATAATTCGGGCAATTAATAATAGTTTTTGCTCATTTTTTACCTTTAGAATTGGGTTAATTATGTCTTTAACAATAGCTATAGAAGTAACGTTTAAGTCAGAGTCGGCAGTAGACATAACAGCAGCAAGCAGCCCGCTTATGACTAAGCCTTGAATTAAAGGCGGGATTATTTGATTAATCAGATAAGGTAATACTAAGCTTGATGGTTGCTCTGGATAAAGTTTATAAGCAATTAATCCGTTTAAAGTAACACAAATTAAAAAGAATAAATATATAACCGATTTTGTATATATTGCTTTAGTCGTTTGAGTAGGATTTTTATTAATCAAAGCTCTTTGAATAAAAGTAGGGTATAGATTCATTACGCTAAAGCTTAAAGCAGCAGCGATTATATAAGAAAATAAGTTAGATTGATTAGTTTCAACAATCAAATCGCCTATAGGATTTATAGAACCAATTTTGTTTAGTCCTATAAAAGTGACAACAGGTATCGCAATTATCATTGCAAAAAATTGTAGTAAATTAGTAAAAACAATAGATTGCAGCCCACCTATCGTAGTATATATAAGTACTATACTATAGCTTAAAATTACTCCCTCAATATAATTTATTTCTAAGATATATTGAAAAATATAACCGCTGACGCTTATTTGAGCTGCTAAAAATCCAACCGATACAATTACAGAGCTAACCCCGCCAATAAAACGACCTAGATTGCCGTAATATATACTCATTATATCGCCTATGCTTTTGCTCCATGATGTTTTGCAATTAGCGGCACTATATAAATAGCGATTATGATATCTATTGGGATAGTAAGTATTAAAGCATAAGCATAATATGCGTGTCCTAAAAAAGCTTTTTCCGTAATACCAAAAGTAGTAGCCCCTCCAACGGAACTTGCAAAAATGGTAGCTATTAATAGCAGTTTGTTATTCTGAACCTTACTCTCTACATTTGCATAATTTTTGAAGCTACTATTTTTAGCTCGGTAATAAATACCTACAGCTAAAATTGATATCAGATATAAGAATACGATAATATTATCGATAGGTATTTTGGGCATTATGAGATTTCTGAATTAAAAACAAGTTATTAATATATCTTATTTATCACAACATAAAAATAAAAAACTCATTAACAATTATTAACTAATTGATTAATAGATATTAATATTTTTTGAATAAATAATTCAATATAAATAAATAGGTTAATTATGCCGAGTTTTCAATGTATAGCTACTCTTCCTAGAGATTTAAGAACTGGTCCTCACGATCCACTGCCTCCAGTACATACTATTGGAGAAAAATTAATAGCTGCTTTCCCTTATCCTAGTTTAATGACCAATCAAACTACAAATATGTTGATAGAGTTTGGCAAATGTACCCAAGGTGTAGCTTATAATGTTGTTAATTGGGGAAGTAAATTATTAAGATCTTGTCCGGATGATAGTAAACATAGTATTAATAAAGTAATAAAAGACGGTAGTAGAATAAGCTTTGTGTTTGATGGACCTTTTGAAATATTTTCAAATGGAACAGTAAATTTCTGGGGGACGTCATATAATGTTGTTGGCAATGTAATAAAAGAGGGTAGCACTGCTGTTCTTAGAGCCTTTAATACGACAAGTGCTTGTTCTAGTAGTAATTTAAGAAGTGATTTATTTCCGGATTCGGCAATAGTAGTACAAGATGTAGGAATAGCTAGTGGATGGCGTATAGCAGATGAAGATAATCCGGATGGACTTGCGATGCAAAATAGTGACCTAGCTATTACTTCTGGCTTAGCATCATTTGGTACACAAATGGTAGTAATGGTTTGTGGTGTACTGTTTTCCATATGTGCTATCTTTAAAATTCGGGAATATTGTAAAGGTGAAAGAAAAAAATCACTTGATCTTGATGAGATTTATCCGGATGATGTTCATCATTATAGGCTAAATGATAAATTTACAGGGCATAATGGTAATGTATATCAATATAATGAAGATAGAGATGTTTATGAACTTGCAGGTGAAGCCACTAGTCATGTATAGGTTTTAGTGTCATTGTAAGTGAGCTTAAAACTTAAGTAGAGCGTAGAAATCTCATAAAGCAAACTCCTGAGATTGCTTCGTCAATTACTTCGTAATTTCCTCGCAATGACGACTCTCAATCCACGCAGGCAATCCTCATGCGGGAATAACAAATGAGTCATACAACAAGACCAGTTTCTCCTCGCAATAATGTTTTATAGCATCAAAAAATTCAATGCGTAAAGATATCAACTTCATCCCAGCCGACTAAGTCTAAATTGGCTCTGGTTGGTAGAAATTTAAAGATATCTTGAGCAAGCTCAAATCTATTTTCTTTAACTAACATTTCTATTAAATGCTCTCTTAGCTTATGCAGATAAAGCACATCTTTAGCAGCATATTCTTGTTGGTCGGAAGATAGATTATCAGCACCCCAATAAGAAGATTGTTGTTGTTTGGAAATATTTACTCCTAGTAATTCTCTACATATATCCTTAAGTCCATGGCTTTCAGTATAAGTTCTAACTAGCTTTGAAGATATTTTAGTACAAAAGATATTCTCTAAATCGATACCCAAATATTTTTTTATCGCTGCTAAATCAAACCTTGCGAAATGAAATATCTTGCAACGTTCTTTATCACTTAATAAATTTTTTAGGTTAGGAGCATTATAATTTTGATTTAGAAAATGCACAAGGTGAGCATCACCATTTCCGTTACTAAATTGTAGCAGACAAAGTTTATCTCTGTATAAATTTAATCCCATCGTTTCGGTATCTATTGCTAAATCACCTTCAAGTTCAAAATCATCTGGTAAATCGTTTTGGTAAAGCGTAATAGTCATAATATATTCTTTGGTTAAATTTTAGGTTTTGTGACGGAGTCTATGGTTTGCTATTGGTATTAAAAACTTGTTCGCTTGGAGCTGCTATACCTAAAACTTTGCGTGCTTGTTCATCTAGCATATCCTTATCTAACGATTCGGTTCTAAGTAGTTTAACGTTATGTTCAAGCTCTACTCGCTCAGCTTGCAATAACTTCAATTCATCATAGGCTTTTTCAAGTTGTCTATTTACTTTTAAATAGGCAATAACTCCTTTATTGCCGTAAATGCAGTGAAAAACAAAATATCCTAGTAACAATGCTAGGAAGATATTTAAAATTATTTTTTTTGTATTATTATTCGAAAGTACTAAATTAAGAATACTCATAAATATAATCCATTTATAAAAAATAATATTGGGGCAGTTAAAATTATACTGTCAAATCTATCTAATACTCCCCCATGACCAGGTATAATATTGCCGCTATCCTTAATATTAAACTTTCGTTTAAAATATGAAATAAATAGATCACTTAGCTGAGCTGTTAAAGCTAGCGTACAACTAATTATAAACAAATAAATCCTATTTGAGAAATAGTAATTTTCAATATAAAAACTTGGTATAAAACTAATTAAGGTTGCAACTAAACCTGCAGATAATATTCCTGTAATTAAGCCGCTCCAAGTTTTTTTAGGGCTGATTTTTGGAGCAAGTTTTGCACCGCCCAAGGTTTTGCCGCCAATCATCGCAAATATATCTACCGACCAAACTATGCAAAAATAAAGCATAATAAGCCAGTTATTTATAGGATTGCTACTTAAAAATATTAATAAGCTTATGGGAATTGGGATAATAATTAAACCTATTAGTAGATACATAATAGAGGAGTGGGTCATATCATACCATTCGCTAAGCATCCCTATAGCTACTAATATCATTAAAACATAGAATAAAGGTTTAAGCCATAATATGGCTACCACAAATGATGGTACTAATACTATCCCTGATAGTATCCTCAAATATAAATTTGATTTTTGTTTATCTTTTGCCAAATGTTCTTTTCCTTTTTGAATAATCATCTATAGCGTTTATTATGTCTTCTTTATTAAAATCAGGCCAATATTTTTGAGAAAAATATAGTTCAGCATAAGCTGCTTGCCAAAGCAAGAAATTACTAATCCGAAAAACACCGCCAGGTCTTATTAATAAATCTACATCCGGCATTTCCGGATCATATAATGCATTTTGTATATCGCTCTCAAGAATTTCTGTTTTACCACTTGCAATAATTTTAGTGCAAGCATCTGTGATTTCTTGACGACTACCATAGCTAAAAGCTATACAAAGAGTTAATTTATTATTATCTTTTGTCAATTCTATAGCATTATTTATTTGTTTTTGCAATGAGTCGCTTAATAAATTAAGCCTACCTATTACTTTTATTTTAATGCCGTTTTTATGCAAATTATCTAGCTCTTTTTTTAAATAAATGTTTAATAACCTCATTAAAAAAGATATTTCTGTATTTGAGCGTTGCCAGTTTTCAGAAGAGAAAGTATATAGTGTAATATATGGGATTTTAAGGTTAATAAATTCCGGTAATAATTCATGTACTTTATCAGCTCCGGCTCTATGCCCCTCAGATTTAGGTAAGTTATGCGTAGCTGCCCAGCGTGCATTACCATCCATTATTATTGCTAAATGTTTTATGTTAGTCATTATTAAATATATATTTTTGGTTCTTTTTAACGTCATTGCGAGCCACTGAAAGTGGCGTGGCAATCTTATCAGAATGTCCTGAGATTGCATCAAAGCTCTGCTTTCACAAGGCATTATTGCGTAGATCGAAAAACGTGATCGGTGTCATCTAGTTGCTTGACCACGGTATCCAGAAAATAATAAAAAATACTAACTGGATCTAGTTCATAAATCACGGGATGACAGGGGAAAATGATTCACACAGGCAATCCCTCCTTGTAATGACGACTATACCAATTTTTAAAATTCTATCTTAGTATACACAGGAATTTCTACTCTAACCGACAACCCACCTAAATCCTTACTATCTTCTAGATAAAGAAATCCGTTATGATCCTTTACTATCTCACGAGTAATAGCAAGTCCAAGACCTACATTACTTGAATTATCTAACTGCCTTGCTTTATCCGATCTATAAAATGGCTTTAATACTAAAGGTTTTTCTGCATTATCTATGCCGCTGCCATTATCTTCAATGATTATTGATAAGTTAGATGAGTTAGCATTTAACGAAATTCTAACTTTAGTACCATATTTTATAGCATTACTAATTAAATTAGACAAGGCTCTTTCAAAAGAATGTGGTTTAATTCGAAGTTTTACTCCATCTAATTTAGTAGGGTTTATAAACTTTATATCTATATGTGACCATTTATTTAAAAAAGATTTAATCCAAGATAAAATAAAAACCTCTTTAAATTGTTCTGCACTTTCGCCTCTTGCAAAATCTAGATAGGAGTTTATCATTTGCTGCATAGTTAATATATCTTGCTTTAGTCCGTCAGTTTCTTCATTTTCGTCCATTAATTCAAGTTGTAATTTCATGCGTGTTAGAGGAGTTCTTAAATCATGAGAAATCATAGCAAGCATGGTAGTTCTTTTAGTAATTTGCTTTTCTATACGAGATTTCATCTTTAAAAAAGCAAGCCCTGCTTTTCTTATTTCTAAAGCACCTGTAGGCTTAAAATTCTTACTTTTTAAGATACCTCGACCGAATTCATCCATGCTATCTGCAAGAGCAACTATTGATTTAATTTGATTTTTAGAGAAAAATAATGGAGATGGAAAGTAATATAATAGTTAAAAATATAATCCATAGAACAAAGATATATACTGTTGGGTTAAGTAATAGTTTGGCTGGAAAAGAAATATTTAATATCTCGTTATTTAGTTCTAATAATACTTGAATTCTATTTTCCTTAGTTAAGTTAATTATATTTTTTTCATGAATTTTTGTATTTAAAATATTTTTAAATATAGTTAAGGGTTCGTTTAACTTAGGCTGTTTTGCTAATAGTTTCTTATTAGGCTCAAATTGATAAGATAAATTGAGATAATTTTCTGATAAATGAGTTATTTCTTTGGGATTGTCTTTATGCTCTTTAATTAAAGATTCTATTTCATTGATAATAATGGTGCTAGTATAATATGAAACATTATACCAATGACGATCATAAAACAAAAATATAGCAACTAGCTGTCCTATCAAAATCGGCATAATTATGATAAGCATAAATCTTAGGAATAAAGTCCTAGGTAATAATTTAGATATAAAGTGCATATCCCTCATTACGCACGGTTTTTAAATATTTCGGTTCTTTAGGATTATCTTCTAGCTTATTTCTTATTCTGGTAATTTGTACATCAATAGAGCGTTCACTAAGACCTCCCATAATTTTTGAAAGCTCAAGGCGGCTAATAGAAGTGCCAAGACGTTCTATAAATATTTCAAGTAATTTTTGCTCAGTAGAGCTAAGCGGAATTATCTGATCATTTTTAGTAAATTCTTTAGTATTATAATTATAAAAATTATTGCCAAATTTAGTTATATTTTTTTCTTTTTTGGGATTATTATAATTATTGATCAAGTTATTTATACGCAATAATAATTCTCGTGGTTCAAAAGGTTTAATAACATAATCTGATGCACCAGCTTCAAGACCTTTAACACGGTCATCAGCTTCCGATAAAGCAGTTAACATTACTATCGGTATATTATTACCAGCATCTCTAATGGTAGTAGCAAAATCAAGCCCCGTAATGCTTGGTAACATGACGTCTAAAATAATCAAGTCATAATTAGAAGTTTTTAGCAAATCCTTTGCCTCTATAGCTGAAACAGCTGTTGATACTAAAAACTCATTTTTATTTAAAAATTGCTTTAAAAGTGCTAATATTCTGGTATCATCATCAACAATTAGGATATGTGCCTTATATTCTTGCATATATATTCGTTTAATTTGAAAAATTGACAGTGTTCTGTCATCCCGTGGCTTGTCCACGGGATCCAGAAAAATAATAAAAAATACTAACGTATTTTTAACTGGACCCCGTGGACAAGCCACGGGGTGACACCGAGAGTGCTTTTCAATTCACTATGCGGAAATAACATAATTACTCTAGTACAAATAACAATTAATAACAATGACAAAAAATTCAGAAAATAATCTTTGGTATATTTGGATTAATGGTGAGTTAGTTCCTTATGAACTTGCTACAGTGCATGCTTTAACTCATAGTTTGCATTACTCAGGATCAGTATTTGAGGGTGAGCGGGCTTATAATGGGAAAGTTTTTAAACTTAAAGAACATACTGAAAGATTGGTTAAATCAGCAGAAGTTTTAGGATTGAAAGTACCTTATAATGTAGAAGAAATTATAAAAGCTCATGAGTTATTAATAGAGAAAAATAAGATTCAGGATGCATATATAAGACCGCTTGTTTGGTGTGGGAGTGAGTCTTTAAATATTATTAATCCTAAATTGTCGACTAACGTTTTGATTGCAGCTGTTCCTTCTATGCCACGAGCATTTGCTGCAGGATTTAATTTGTATGTAAGCAGATGGCGTAAAGCTGCACCTAATATGATGCCGGTACAATCTAAATCCGCTGCTCATTATAACATGGCAATAACAAGTAAGAAAGAGGCTAAAGACCTTGGCTATGATGATGCATTATTACTTGATTATGAGGGGTATATTGCGGAATGTACTACAACAAATATTTTCTTTGTTAAAGATAATGTGCTATATACTCCAATTGCTGATAGATTTTTAGATGGTATAACGAGACAAACTATTATTGAAATTGCAAAAAATTTAGGATTAGAAGTAAAAGAAGAACGTCTAAAATTAGAACAGATAGAAGATTTTATCAGCTGTTTTGCTACAGGTACAGCAATTGAAGTGCAGAATATTAATTCTATAGATATTGGTAATAAGAAAGTTATTTTTAATGATCATAAAATTGCAGATGTTTTGAAAGAAGAGTATGGTAAAATTGTGAGGGGGTAGTATGTCATTCCTGCGTAGGCGGGAATCCAGTAAAAAATACAAACACAAAAAGCTCGATTTATCTCGCTTTATGCTGGATTCCCGCCTACGCAGGAATGACATTGAAGCCATGCAACAATATAGGCTCGCAATGACAAAACAACATAAAAATGAAAAACAATGAATAATATATTTAAAGGTTTGATTACGGCAATAATAACGCCGTTTAGAGATAATAAACTAGATTTAAATGCCTTAGAAAAGATTTTAGAATATCAAATAAATGCTGAAGTGAATGCCGTAGTAATAGCAGGTTCAACAGGTGAGGGGAGTAGTTTAAGTTTTGAAGAGTATAAATTATTATTGCAGACGGCTAAGGATATTGTAAATAAGCGTATTCCTGTAATTAGCGGATGTTCTTCAAATAATACTGCGTGTGCAATAGAGCTTGCGGCTGAATCTACAAAAATCGGAGTTGACGGCTTTATGATTAGTCCGCCGTCATATTTGAAGCCTACTCAAGGCGGGATCTATAAACATTTTGAAGCAATACATGAAGCTAGTAATTTGCCGATTATGCTATATTCAGTTCCGAGTAGAACCGGAGTCGATTTTACAGATGAAACGATATTAAAATTGAGTAAGTTATCTCGTATTTTAGCTTTAAAAGATGCAGGAATAGATTTGGAAAGACCGCTTAGAATTAAATCTGTAATTAATAAAGAATTTAATCTATTATGTGGTAATGATGATTTAAGTCTTGCTTTTAATGCTCAAGGTGGAGTAGGGTGCGTGTCCGTAGCTTCAAATATTACCCCTAAACTGTGCAAAGAGCTTCAAGAGAAATGGCACAATAATGATGTTAAAGGAGCTTTAGGGATTCATCAAAGATTATTACCTTTATATAAAGCGTTATTCGTAGAATCAAACCCAATTCCAGTTAAGTATGCTATGTATTATTTAGGATTCTGCACAAACGAAATTCGTTTGCCTTTAACTGAAGCAACAGATACAACTAAAAAACAAATTGAGGAAATTATAACATCCTTATCTATAAAAGTATGATGGAATATAAGAAAATTATTGCACAAAATAAAAAAGCTCTCTTTAATTATTTTATTGAGGAAAGACTAGAAGCAGGTATTGTATTAAAGGGTAGTGAAGTTCAATCACTTCGTCAAGGTAAAGCATCTATAGAAGAGAGTCATGCAGCTGATACGGGAAATGAGGTATTTTTGTATAATTGTCATATTGCAGAATATGAAAAGGCAAATAGGTTCAATCATTCTACCAGAAGACCACGTAAATTGTTATTGCATAAGAAAGAAATAAATAAAATTATCGGTAGAACTAAAATAAAGGGTTATACTCTAGTTGCCTTATCTATGTATTTTAACAAAAAGAACAAAATAAAAATTGAGCTTGGCATTGCTAAAGGTAAAAAATTACACGATAAAAGAGAATCAATTAAAGAAAAAGATTGGAAGAGAGATCAGAGTAGATTGATCAGACAGAAGTAAAGGGTAAGGTATAGTTGTCACCCCGTGATTTATTCACGGGGTTCAGGAAAAAATATATAATATTTTTTATTGTTTTTCTGGATCCCGTGGTCAAGCCACGGGATGACACAGTAGGAGTTGCATCTCCTTGCAATGACGTACCTTAGCCCGAAACAAAATAAAATTAATTTTAAAGGTTATTTATGCAGCATATTGTTGGAAAGATATTAGTTATATTTGTAGTAATTATAGGAGTTTTATTTATTTTTAAGATTATAAAAACTTCTTCTACAAAACCTGTTTCCATAGAAGTTAAACAAAATGAAGAGCCGAAACAATGTGAAGAAGAAAGAGTTAAGAAGATTATAGAAGAATATCTGCTTAATACTCCTGAAATAATAATACAATCAATAGAAAATCTACAAAAGCGTAAAGTACAAGAAAGTGAAACCAAAGTTAATAGCTATATTAAGGATAACAAATTAGATATCGAGAATAGCCAAAATTTTCCTGTCATAGGTAATAAAGACGGTGATATAACTATAGTTGCTTTTTATGATTATTCTTGTTCCTACTGTAAAAAAGGTGATGTTTCTTTAAATGAGTTATTACAAAATGATCCAGAAGTAAAAATTTTGTTAAGACCATTACCTATCCTTGGTGATGTCTCTGATTATTTAGCAAAAATAGCTTTAGCAGTTTATAAAATTAACCCTAATAAATTTAAAGCTGTTCATAGTGAGTTAATGAAGATAAGAAATGTTTCTAAAGAAACTGTCGAAGAATTATTAGCTAAAAATGACTTAAATATCACGGAAGTTGAAGAGATAGCTGATAGTTCTGATATAAGAGATTTAATCGCTCAAAATATGCAAATAGCTAGAAACCTTAAAATTCAGGGTGTACCTGCATATGTAATTAATGCTAGGTTAATCCCTGGGTCAGTAGATTTCCCTCAATTATTAAGCATAGTCAAAGAAATTAGAGATAGTAAGGATTCCTAATTAAGCCTTGTGGGTCAAAGTCGTCATTGCGAGGAGATGCAAATGTAATTTTCTCGTCATGACGGAAAAGCTGATCCACTTTTATTAATATTATAGTCAATTTTCAAATTAAACTTCGTCTACCAACTTTTCATTTATTAGCAGTATATACTTGACAATATGCTTTTAGATTGTTAATATCCTTTTACATATATTAAAGCTTTATAAAGCTAACAAATAAAATTAATTCTTCAAGCCACAAGAATAAATCTAAAAATCTAGTTTGATTCCTAATTTAAAACAAACGTAATATTTCCTCTACATTTAAGGAATTAAATTTTTCATTCATGTCAACTATAATCTATTATAATAAAAATAATGAGTATAACTAATAAAGAATCCCCAGAACAATTAAATAACCCTGAATTTAATAATCATTATGCAGAAAACGGCAATATAATTAATTTAAAAGAATTAAAACGTAAATTGCCTGAAGAATTGCAAGCTCAAGCAGAAGAGCTAAAAATTGAAAATGTTAGTTCTTTGCGTAAACAAGAATTAGTTTTTGCAATTTTAAAGAAATCTGTAGAGCAGGGTGGTTCAATAGTAGGCGAGGGAGTACTTGAAGTTTTGCCTGACGGGTTTGGCTTTTTGCGTTCTCCGGAAGTAAATTATTTAGCAGGACCTGATGATATTTATATTTCTCCAAGCCAGATTCGTCGCTTTGGGCTTCGTACTGGTGATACTGTGGAAGGACGAATAAGAGCTCCGAAAGAGGGTGAGCGTTATTTTGCTCTACTTAAGGTAAATAAAGTAAATTTTGAAGATCCTTCAAAAGCTTATCACCGTGTCAATTTTGATAATTTAACCCCTTTATATCCTGATGAAAAATTAGGCTTAGAGCTTGAAGATAACAGCAAAGATTTTAGTACACGTGTTATTGAGCTAGTCGCTCCTATGGGTAAAGGTCAGCGTGCTTTAATAGTTGCACCACCCCGTACTGGTAAAACTGTGTTACTACAAAATATCGCACATGCTATTACTACCAATAATCCGGAAGTATTTTTAATTGTGTTGTTAATAGATGAGAGACCTGAAGAGGTAACAGATATGCAACGTTCCGTGCGTGGTGAGGTTGTTAGCTCTACTTTCGATGAGCCAGCAAGTAGACACGTACAGCTTGCGGAAATGGTCATTGAAAAAGCAAAGCGTTTAGTAGAACATAAAAAAGACGTAGTAATTTTAGTTGATGCAATAACACGTCTTGCTCGTGCTTATAATACTGTAGTTCCATCATCTGGTAAGGTATTAACTGGCGGTGTTGATGCTAACGCACTTCAGCGTCCAAAAAGATTTTTTGGTGCTGCAAGAAATATTGAGAATGGCGGTTCACTTACTATAATCGGTACGGCTCTAATTGAAACAGGTTCACGTATGGATGAAGTGATTTTCGAAGAGTTTAAAGGTACAGGTAACTCTGAGATAGTGTTAGATCGTAAGATTGCTGATAAACGTATTTACCCAGCTATTGATATAACTAGATCAGGAACTAGAAAAGAAGATTTATTAGTTGATAAAATAGTACTAAATAAAATGTGGGTTCTTCGCCGCATCATCGACCCAATGGGTAGCAGTGAAGCAATAGAATTCTTGCTTAAAAAGCTAGAACATACTAAAACTAATAATGAGTTTTTTGAGATGATGAAAAGCCCAGCAGAACGTAAGTAAGTTGTGGGGTCATCCCGTGGTGGCATTGCCCGCATGGATCAAAAAATGTCCTAAGTGTCATCCCGTGGCGGCATTAACCGTGTGGATCGGAAAACGCCCTAAGTGTCATCTAGTTGCTTGACCACGGGATCCAGAAAATAATAAAAAATACTAATTTTATCAGTATTTTTTAACTGGATCCCGTGAATAAATCACGGGGTGACACAGCAGGCTTTGCCTCCCCTCGCAATGACAAAAAACTAAAAAATATATTGCAAAATGAATATAACACCTGATTATTTAATTGAAAGAAAACAAATAAAGGCTCGTTTATTAGTCTGGAAGTTAATAGCAATTATTTTAATTGGTGTTTCATTCTTCTTAATTTGTAAAGATTTTGTTCCAACGGAAGTTTTAGCCAATAATAATGATGATTATATAGCTTCGGTATTAATTGACGACATAATACTTGAAGATGAGAAGCGTGATAAAAAGCTTAAGAAAATTGTTGATGATTCTCATATTAAAGCCTTAATAGTTAATGTAAATTCCCCAGGTGGTACAGTAGTAGGATCAGAAAAAATTTATAATATTTTGCTTAAAATATCCGAAAAGAAGCCAGTAGTTATAGTTATGGGAACGATGGCAGCAAGCGGTGGTTATTTAATTTCTCTTGCTGGTGATTACATCATTAGCCATAACGGAACTATTACAGGTTCAATTGGGGTAATATTGCAGACTGCTGAGGTAACTGACCTTGCACAAAAGCTTGGCATTACTTTCCTTAATTTTAAATCAGGTGAGCTTAAAGCTGCACCAAATCCTACTGAAAAACTTACTGAAAATGTAAGGGTAGCGGTTATGGAAAATATAGAAGATACTTACAATTTTTTCATTGAACTTGTTGCTGAAAGACGTAAAATTCCTATAGATGAAGTTAAGAAACTCGCTGATGGCAGAATATATTCAGGACGTCAGGCTGTAAAACTAAAGCTTGTAGATAATATAGGTAATGAGGATACAGCTTTAAAATGGTTGCAAGATGAGAAAAAAATCGATGCTAAATTAACAATTAAAGACTATCAGCTAAAACCAAAACCTAAATTAGTGGAAATGATGCTTGAAGATTTCGATAGTTTAGTCCCTAGTTTTTTCAAAAATAGTTTTAATGGAATTAAGGCAATTTCTAATCAGGGCTACTAAAATTGATTTGATAAATAAAATACATAAGCAGCTGGATTATCTTTCTAAAGAAGATGTTAGTGATTCTGTGAATTTAATCCTTAATTATTTAAGTAATTCTCTTAAAGAACAAAACCGTATCGAAATCAGAAATTTCGGTAACTTTTCTATCCGCACACGAAAATTCCCAGAAAGTGATAAATTTTATAATACAATTTATTACAGAATGCCTAAAAATTTCCTTAAAGACTAAAGTTATTACTTTACAAATTTTAATTTAACGTTAGTTTATGGCTAATTAAAATTAAGATATATACAAATTGTGAAGTGGTCTAAATATAGTTTCTCAGAGAAACTTAAAATAATAAAAAGTAAAATAACGCATAATAATATTATATGCGTAGCTCTTCATACTTACGATCTAGAACTTTTTAAAAAAATACTGATAACAGAAAAGGTTAAAGATATTAATATGATGTTCCTTGCTCGTTACGGATTATGTAAAGGCGATAAATATTATACTTTTTTACAAAAACTATATAATTACTTAGACGAAAATAATGTTACTTTAGATAAACAAAAAAAAGAATCTTTAGACTACGTATTAAAATATATAGAAATGTTTGATCCTTTAAAATTCACTAAAAATGAACAATTACAACCTCGTTATAACGATGAAGACACGTTAGAGTATTATGAGAATGTTTCTAAAAATCTAGATGAAAATAATATAAACCATACTGATCAAATTGGAGAGTCTTCTGAACTGAATTATGCTATGCAGAGTTGGATTGGACAAGTTAAAACTTATTTCTCAAAATACTATCATTACAATAATGCAACTATCCCACATAATTTATAAAATTTAAGGAAATTTAATACTCGCTTGAGTTTGCTTTGAACTATCAACTGTCAAGGGGTAAATCTAAAATAATTATAAATATTTATGTTGAATAAACTCTTATTCTAGTGTCTACTTAAGAAAAAGTTTTATACTTAATTAGCTTCTACCAACCCCATTAGTACTATAATGAGCACAGCAAAAAAAAATAAACTTCAAATAAATATCAATAATAATTACAACGATTTACTTACACCTTTTGGTAAGGCAATTTTGCGAGATCGATACCTTATGAAAGGCGAAGATTTTCAAGATTTATTTGCTCGTGTTTCTAGTTACTATGCTGAAAATAAAGAGCATGCTCAGAAGCTATATGAGTATATGAGCAAAATGTGGTTTATGCCGGCAACACCTATTTTAAGTAATGGTGGTACTGATAGAGGGCTACCTATCTCTTGTTTCTTAAATGAGACAGATGATAGTTTAGATGATATAGTAAATTTATGGACGGAAAATGTTTGGCTTGCCTCACGCGGTGGTGGGATAGGTAGTTATTGGGGTAATGTTAGATCTATTAACGAAGCAATTCACAATAAAGGGCATTCATCGGGTATTATACCTTTTATTAAGGTAATGGATTCTATGACCCTTGCTATTTCTCAAGGGTCTATTAGACGAGGCTCATCGGCTGTATATCTACCTATTGATCATCCTGAAATCGAAGAATTTATTGACATAAGACGCCCAACAGGTGGGGACGTTAACCGAAAATCTCTTAATATTCACCACGGCATTGCTATAACTGATAAATTTATGCAAGCCGTTGAAAATAATACAGACTTCGAGCTTATTAGTCCTGCTACCAAAAAAGTTGTAACTAAAGTTAGAGCAAGAGATTTATGGGTAAAGTTACTTACTACCAGAATAGAAACCGGCGAGCCTTATCTGTTATTTATCGATAGTGTTAATAAGTCAATACCTAAGCATCATAAAAAGTTAGGCTTACATGTTAAGATGTCCAATCTTTGCAGTGAAATTACATTGCCAACCGGTATTGATCATCTAGGTAAATCGAGAACTGCTGTTTGTTGTCTTTCTTCTTTAAATTTAGAATATTATGAAGAATGGAAAGATGATAAAGAATTCATACCAACTATTATGCTATTTCTTGATAACGTTTTAGAAGATTTCATTAATAAAGCACCTGATACTATGGCAAGAGCTAAATACTCAGCTTTTCGTGAGCGAAGCGTTGGACTTGGTGTTATGGGATTCCACTCATTCTTACAAATGAAAAAAGTACCGATAGAATCGGTTATGGCAAAGGTTTGGAATAAGAAAATATTTGAATATGTATCTAAGGAAGTAGAAGAAGCATCTGTTAAAATCGGTAAAGAGAAAGGTGCTTGTCCTGATGCATTAGATGCAGGAAGCAATGAGCGTTTTAGTAATAAAACAGCAATAGCTCCTACTGCTTCAATTTCAGTGATAGCAGGAAATGCATCACCAGGAATAGAGCCGTTTGCCGCTAATAGTTTTGTACAGAAAACCTTAACTGGCTCTTTTAATGTACGTAATAAGCACTTAGAAAGGTTATTAGAGGAAAAAGGATTTAATAATGATCAAGTTTGGTCTTCAATTAGTACTCACGAAGGATCAGTGCAGCATCTAACATTCTTAACTGAAGAAGAAAAGCAAGTCTTTAAAACTGCCTATGAAATTGATCAAAATTGGTTGATAGAGCTAGCAGCAGATCGTACTTCTTATATTACTCAGGCACAATCTTTAAATGTCTTTCTACCCGGTAATGTTAGCAAAAAATATCTAAATGATATTCATTTTAAAGCTTGGAAAAAAGGAGTGAAAAGTTTATATTATTGTAGATCAACATCAATTCAACGAGCTGATAAAGTTTCGCACGATGTATTAAAGGGAGATTTTAAAGATTTAGAAAAACAAAATGATAAACTAGCCGAAGCTAATAAATATGAAGAATGCTTAGCTTGCCAGTAAATCGGAAACGTCATAAGCTATGCGACTGCAAGGAGCGTTGCAATCTCATAAGGGTTTCTGAGATTGCTTCGTCGCTATGCTCCTCGCAATGACGATTTTAGGTTATTTTTTAAGCTATGCAACAAAGCCATAACAACGGAATATGGCAATCAATAAAAAAATTAAAAAAATAAATAAAAAGAAAGCATATGTCATTACTTGATGCAAGTCCGATTTATAAGCCATTTTCATATCCTTGGGCATATGAAGCTTGGCACACTCAACAAAAAATTCATTGGCTACCGGAAGAAGTGCCGCTTGCTGATGATGTTAAAGATTGGAAATATAATTTAACGCCAGGTGAGAAGCATTTATTAACGCAAATATTTCGCTTTTTTACACAAGCTGATATTGAAGTAAATAATTGCTATATGAAGCATTATTCACGAGTATTTAAACCCACTGAAGTAATGATGATGTTATCTGCTTTTTCTAATATGGAAACAGTACATATTGCAGCATACTCACATTTGCTTGATACTGTAGGGATGCCTGAAGTAGAATATTCTGCGTTTCTTAAATATAAGGAAATGAAAGATAAATATGATTATATGCAGCAATTTGGGGTTGCTACTAACGAGGATATAGCAACTACGCTTGCAGTATTTGGAGCTTTTACAGAAGGATTACAGCTATTTGCATCTTTTGCTATTATGCTTAATTTTCCACGTTTTAATAAAATGAAAGGTATGGGGCAGATTATTGCTTGGTCAGTGCGTGATGAAACGCTTCATACTAATTCTATTATTACACTCTTTAAAACTTTCGTTAGAGAAAATCCTGAAGTCTGGACAGAAAATTTACGTAGTCGTATCTATAAAGCTTGTACAACTATTGTACATTTTGAAGATGCGTTTATTGCTCTTGCTTTTGAAGTAGGAGGGATTGAAGGGCTAACGGCTGATGAGGTAAGATTATATATTAGATATATCGCTGACAGACGTTTGTTTCAGCTAGGGCTAAAAGATATTTATATGGTAAAAAATAACCCTCTGCCATGGCTTGATGAAATGCTAAATGGTGTTGAGCATACAAACTTCTTTGAAAATAGAGCAACCGAATATTCAAAAGCAGCAACTACCGGCTCGTGGGAAGAAGTATTCGCTGATATGGATAGGAAGTAGTATATACCTTTAATACTTCAAGATTTGGCAAGCCAAATTTCGGGATTCGTCTTTGCTCACGTAGTTTATCTACGTTCCGCAGACTCACCGTTTATTTGACTTACCAACTTTTGAAGTATTTGCGGTATACTCGTTTTATTTGAAAAATTGGCGACAAAGTCTTTTGCTGATAATCCTCATGTACTATATGTACGCTCCGGTTATCAGCTGGGGGACGCCTTGCTCTTTTCCAAATAAAACTTCGTCTACCTTACTCTTCTATTTATTAGATGTATATTGTCATTTTTGCGGTGGCGTTATTGCATGGCTCGGAAAACATCCAGTATGTCATTCCCGCGTAGGCGGAAATCCATCATGAAGCAAGAGAAATTGAGCTTTTAATCTTAAAATCTTGCTATTTTAAAACTTTTAATTACTGGATTCCCGCCTTTGCGGAAATGACATATATACTCCTAATAAATGAAGAGTTGTGTATACGAAGATCAACTTGGAAAAGAGTAATCGGTCTATAAGGCGAGGAGCGGAGCGTATACTTAATACGTGAGCACCACAGATCTTATAAGACGACGTAGCCAATTTTTCAAGTTCATCGAGTATACATGTTAGACATAAAAAGAAAACAAGACCATATCGAAATTAATCTTACAAAAAATGTTGAATCTGGCTTAAGTAGCGGATTTGAGTCAGTTCAATTTGTGCATAATGCCTTACCGGAAATCAATTATAGTAGTATAGATACAACTACCACTTTCTTAAATAAAATCTTACAAGCACCTATTCTAATTTCTAGCATGACAGGCGGAACACCTAGGGCAAGAGATATTAATTGTAGATTAGCTGCTGCTGCTCAAAAAGCAGGTATCGCTATGGGACTTGGTTCTATGCGTACATTACTTACAGAACCAAGTACTTTAGATACATTTACAGTGCGAAATAATGCTCCTGATATAGTATTACTTGCTAATATTGGTGCGGTGCAACTCAATTATGGCGTAACACCAAAGCAATGCCAATATCTAGTAGATAGCGTTAAAGCCGATGCCTTAATTTTACATCTGAACGTATTACAAGAATTAACTCAGCCGGAAGGTGATAAAAATTGGGAAAATCTTTTACCGAAAATAAAAGAAGTCGTAAATTATCTTTCTGTTCCTGTAATTATCAAGGAAGTAGGGTTTGGCTTATCTAAAAAAACAGCCAAGCAATTTATAGATATAGGAGTTAAGATTCTTGATGTTGCAGGAAGTGGTGGAACATCGTGGAGTCAGGTGGAAGCTTATCGTGCTACAAATTCATTACAAAATCGTATAGCTAGTAGTTTTATCAATTGGGGAATTCCGACGCTAGATTCCCTTAAAATGGTGCGGGAAGCTTCAAAGGATATTTCGGTTATTGCAAGTGGCGGCTTAAAGTCGGGTATTGACGGGGCTAAAGCTATTCGCATGGGAGCGGATATTTTTGGTCTTGCCGGTCCATTTTTAAAAGCAGCTGATGTTTCAGAAAATCTAGTATCTGAAGAGATACAGCTAATAATAGAACAGCTCAAAATTACTATGATGTGTACAGGATCGCGTACTATAAATAATTTAAAGAAAGCTGAATTACGTATGAATCATATACCATTATAAGGTAAATGAGTTTTTATTACTAGATTTTTGCCTACGCAAGAATGATATAGGAGCCATGTAACGGCTCCTATTTTTTTTGTTGTAGATAAATAAATCCGATTTTTCATTTATTCGAGGTAATCTGTTACTTCCCCTGTGGTGACTGTAGAAATAGATTCAATGTCTTTCTCTGGTAATTGAAAATTATTATTAAAATTAGTAATTTCCAAGTCAGGTTTTAGATAAAATTCTTCATTCACTATATTATAATATTTAAGAATTATATTAGTTAGTTGAGAATTATTTTTATAAATAGCATAGTGTACTCTATAGGATTCCAAATCTTTAGCATTGGGATGCTTTAATATGCTTTCAAAAAGACTTAAATAATCTTTATTATAAATTGCTTTATCAATAATTGGATAAATATCAATGAAATTTAGATCTCCTGAGTAATATTTAAGAGCCATCTCAGCTATTTGAGGGTTATCTTTATCAATGATTGAATAAATATACAATTCTAAGTTTGTATTAGGATGTTTAAATATACTCTCAAAAATATTATTATCTTTATAAATCTCTTTATTAAAGCTCAAAGGAATAAGATTTATCTCATCTGAGTAATGTTTGAGAAGTATATCAATTATTTTAGGGGAAGCTTCATATAAAGCACGATCTAGTATATCACCGTCTATGGCACTACTATTATAATTTACTAAAAGATTTAATACTGAAACATTATTATTTTTTATAGCTACTATTAGACTTAATTTAATATCTAAATTTTTAAATTTCAAAAGATTCTCTATACATTCTAATGAAGAATTATTAGATATTTCTAATTCTAATACAGAGCTAACGGTTTCATTTAAGTCATTTTCTGTGAATTTTTTATTTTCATGCGATAACTTATCAACAAATATTTCAGGAAACTTTTTATTATATTTGTTGGATAAAATAGAATAAAGTTTGATAAATTCATTATCTAAAAATAATACTAATACTTCAACAGTATTAGTATTTGCAATTTTACTGCTATCTAAGGCAAAACTATATACCTTATTACCTAATTTATAGCTTATTTTAAAATTTACTGCTGCTAATAAATGAAAATTATTAGATATAAAATCAACTAAGTTTTGGGTTTGAAATCTATTTTCATAAAGTTTTTGAGAAATTCCTTCCGATGTTATCTTATCTTCTTTACTATAAGTGCATAATATCAAATTTCCTGTTACATAATTTAGATAATTATGAGCAGCACCTGAATGACATGAATGTATATGAACAATATTTATTGCATGTTTAGGCGTTGCATTACTTATATTGTAAAGCATATCTATTCCAACTATTCCAATTTGATAATAATTGTCATTTTCTGGTGGTATATAAAATAAAAAATCACTTTTTTTTGTGGAAGAAATTTTGAAAAAAGATTTTATCTTATTTGTGATTGATTTTTGATCTACGGGGGGGGGGGAAATATTCACTTCTATGTACTATTACAAACCATTCATTTTCTGATTGATTTTCAATTTTTCTGATATCCTTTATTATCTCTATATTATCATTATCATAATTCGATTTAACATCTACTGCTTTGTATAATTTTTTTTTCATACCACCTTTCTTATAAATTAATTTTTTAGGAATTTTGTTAGTAATTAGATTTATTTTAATGAATAAGAAATAGATAATCAATTTGATTAAATTATTTAAGATGGCACAGTTGACTTAATGCCAAAATTAATATCTCATCTTTTTTGGTATCTAAGTCTTTTGTTAATTCTTCATAAACTTGTTCGTCTGATAGGGTAGTGAATTTTTTAAAGAGCTTTACTATTTCTAGAGACGGCATAATCTGAAAAGCATCTTTCAATATTTTGATCTTTTTCTTATCATTCAGATTATTATTTGAATTAAAATAAAGTTCTAGCAAAGGGATATTTACAAAATTGGTGTTTATAGCCGACTCTAAATATTCTGCATCATTTGCCAGCAAATAGTAATCAGCAATTTTTAAATTGTCTGAAATAGGTATAGCTTTATGAAGTTTGGCAATTTTATTTGTGATAAAAGTAAATTTAGGCCATAAAGCAAGTTGCCCGTAACAATAAGCTAAAGTAACTAAATTATCTGCATCATATTCATTTAAATTATAAGCTTTAATAGCATAATTCTCAGCTTCTTGATAAAGTCCTTTATCGTAATAAAGTCTGGCTAAATTTTTATTGCTATAAAAAGCAAATTCTTTTGATTTAGAAAGATTTTGCAAATAAGCGATTTTCTTATCTATATCCTCTTCTGTTTCGGCTAAAATTAAGTTATGAAATTCTTTTAAATTTTCACAAGATGAATTCTTGCGGGCAATAGAGCCTGCTTTAGTTTTATCACCAGTAATATATTTTGCAAAGGCTAGAACCAATGAATATCTATCATTATTGATTTTACGATTACTAAAAACATTATGTATCTTAATTGGTAAATCGATAATTAATATCAAAAATCTTATTATGATAAAACCAAGTACTATTAATAGAATTAAGCTAATTAGACTAAAGAAAAAAGTAGTTTCAATATTATAATTATATAAACTAATGAAAACCTTTGAATCAAAGCTTTGCGTTAAGGTAAAGCCAAAATAAAGAAGAAAAAGAGCAGCACATATTAATAATAATCTAAACATCTTTATTTATAAACTCCTGCATAAATTTTTCTGAATAAAGAAAATTAATTAGATATTTTAATTTTTCTAGGATCAAGGATTTATCTTCTTCTTTTATAGTTATATTAGAAGGCTTTTTCTCGATTTTAACAAATTTTTCAAGCCATTTATGATTTAATGGGAAAATTACTTCTACTCTTTGAGATTTAGAAATAAGGTAATTATTATTATATTCTTCTAAATTTGCTAAAATATTCTTTATATCCTGAGGGAGCGGCAGGGATTTTAAAACTGTTAATTCTTTACTATATTCCTGATCTTGCAAGAAATTATATGTTAGTAGATTTGCATTTAGCAGATAATGAATATAATCAGGTGAATATATCTTAGGCTGAAGCTCAGGTTTTTGTTCTGATGCAGCAGTAGGAGCTTCGGGAAATTTTAAGGAATCTATATAATTAAAAAATGTTTTAGTAGATAATAAAGGGGCTTCTTCTTTTGTTTCTTTAATGTTTGATTTATCTTCCTCTGAGGTCTCAAGAGTTTGACTTAAATTTTTATTTTCGCTTTTAAATAATTTTAAAATATCGCTCCTATTGTTATAAAGCGTGAAAGAAGATAAAGTAAATATTACTATCGCTATGAGAAAGATATTTCTGCTTTTAAATAAACTATTGAATTTTTGCATTTTCAAATAATAATTTGATTAAATCGTTAGGATTTTGGTCATCACAATAAACCACATTTTTAAAAAAAGGTCTAACTATATTTGCAACTTTTAAACTTATAGCTATGACTAAACTATTTTGTAAATATTCTAATAAATTATTTTCACTCAATAACTTTAACAGAGTCTTAGCACTATTTTGAGAATAAAGTAAAATAAAATCAACAGAATTTTTAAGTTCTTTTACAACAGATAACGGAAGCTCATTTAAATATTCTACATTATAAATAATATAACGTTTTATTTTATCAGGCAAATCTTTAGTGATTTCATTTGAAGATAGATATATAGCTTGTTCATACAAATCAGCCGGAAAATGCTGCATCAAATCATCGACGTTTTTACCGGCATAGGCTATTTTAAAGCCTTTATTTATTAATATCTCCCTTGATTTATCACCCACCACCCAAATGTTATGTTTGTAATCTAGGGACTTGTCCACAGAATCTAGCTTATTACTAGATGCCGTGATCAAGTCACGGCATGACAAGTTGTTTATAATTGTGGCGGCGTATTTGCTAGTGACTATTATATTTGAATAATTTTTTAAAATATTAGCATTAAAATCTAAAGTTTTATACTTAATTACAGGGCAGTTAATATAATGAAAATATTTACCTATTTCCTGGGTAGTTTCTAAATTAGCCTCCCAGCTTCTAGTTAATAAAATCGACTTCATATAATATTTGTATTCCTATATAAAGAGCTACTGCCCAAATTATAATAGCTGCTATTTTATTAACTATAGCTAAGATTGTGCTACTTTTATTCAGCTTTCTTATATTATAACCAGCAAAACCTAAAGAGAAAAACCACAACCAAGATACAAGCACGCAAGTTAAAGTAAATATAGTTTTTGTAAGTCCTTGATATTTAAAGGCACTTGTACCTATTACTACTATTGTATCCATAATTGCATGTGGATTTAATATCGATACTGATATAGCAAATAGAATCTGTTTTTTAGCTGAAAGTGCGTTCGAGTTATTAGTAAGATCAAGAGGTGGCTGATTCCAAGTATTATATCCCATATATAATAAAAAAATAAATCCTAAGACAAATATAGCAAGTTTTAAGGTGGGGATTTCAAAAATTATTAAAGACAAACCAAAAACGGCAGAGCAGATAAGAATAGTATCGCATATAGAAGCTGATATTATACTAGGTAAAACTTTTTGAAATTTTTGATGTGTAGCTCCTTGATTAAATATAAAAATATTCTGTACTCCTAAAGGTACGATTAAGCCAAGTGCTAAGATTATTGCATGAAAAAATGCATTTAATATTTCGTTCATTTTAACTTAACCAATTTATCCAAGATTTTATAGTAATTATTGTTTGCGGTAAATATATTAGTGCTATTCCCCAAATTGTTATAGCTCCTACCTTATTAAGTATTTTTAAAATTACAGTTCCTTTACTTAGTTTTCTAATATTATAACCAATTATTGATAATAATAAAAACCATATATAAATAGGTATAAGTATGTATATTACTTTAGTATTATAATCTCGATATTTATAAATAACTGTATTTAGCATATCTAAAATAAAAGGATTGAATATTGATAATACTAATATATATACAGGTTCTAAAAATAGTTTTTGAATAGAAACCGATTCAGGGATGTTTGTCGAATTAAAGTATGATTGATGCCAGATATTATAGCCCATATACATGAAAAAAATAAATCCAACTACAAAAATAGGTATTGCTATGAACCATAGCATATAAATAAAAAAGAACTCAGTATTAAAGATAATTATGTATATGATAATGCTATAACTTATACAACCAGCGATCATACTAGGTAAAGCTTTTTTAAAGCTACAATATTTTGCACTTTGATTTAATATAAAAATACTTTGTATAATCGAAGATGAAAGTAAAATTATTACATGTGAAAAAATAGTTAAAATATCATTCATTGTTGTAATTTATTTTTTATTTTTAATAATACTAGTAAAGATGGAATAGTTATAATAGTAGTAAATAAAAAGAAATTTTGCCAGCCAAAATTTACTACTATATAACCTGAAATTATTGGAAAAATTGATCTAGAAATACCCATCATTGATGAAAAGAATGAATATTGCGTAGCACGAAACTTGCCTTGACATAATGATGAGATAAAAGCAATGTAAGCTGTCATCGTCATGCCGCCCGTAATACTTTCTGCTCCTATTGTAATAAATAATAGTGTGGAATTTTTTCCGTGTATTTTAAGAATAATAAATAATATATGAGCTAAAGCATGAATAATACCAAATAGTAGTATGCTATCTAATATATTCTTTTTCTTCATAATAAAACCGCCGAGTAATCCGCCAACGATAGCACCCATAACTCCCCAAAACTTTCCGACACTTGCTATTTCAAAAGCATCATAATTTAAATGAAGTAAAAACGGGTTGATCATGACATTAATAAAATTATCAGGTAATCTATATAATATTAGGAAGATTAATATGAGGATAATAAAAGAGATAGAGCCTATCGGTTTCAGAATATTCTTTATAAAAGCAAAAATGTCATCATTATTATTTGTAGTTTGCTCTATATCGTTATTTTGATCAAATCTACAATATTTTACACCAACTATAAGTAAAATAAGATAAATAAATATTAAAATTGCAAAAATTTTATATATTTCGTTGAACGTTAAATATATAGATAAATATATAGCTCCTGAGTTTGCAAGAAGCATACCGAATCGGTAACCAAATATATATATTCCTGAAGCAAAACCAAGAGATTCCTTATTAACTATTTCTGTCCTAAAAGCACTTAATATAGTATCTTGCATAGAGCTAAAAAATGAAATAATCAATGAGATAGAGGCAAATAATAATAAATTATCAAAAGGATTTAAAAAACTTAAAATATATACAAAAAATACTAGGGCTATGGAAGTCAAGCAAATCCAAGATAATCTATGACCAAAAATTTTGTCTAAATATTTAATCTTTAAACTATCGAAAATTGGGGCAAATAAAAAATTGATAGAGTAGGGCAAAGTTATAAGTGATAATAAGCCTATCGTTTGCAACGCTATATTCTCTTTAGCAAGCCAATAATTTAATGTATTACCGGTAATCATTATATTAAAGCCGCTAATAAGTCCAAATAACCAAATAATAGATAAACTGCGTGACATATTGTTTTAATTGTTATAAATAACGCCTAGAATTATAAATAATAAATGAAAATAGCTAAATAATCTAATATAATTATTGCGAGTTTTCTTATTAATTGATAAATTCTTTTAAACTAATTAGTTATAAATTTAAATGTTTAAAAAAAGGTCTAAAAAAAATATTTTTGCTACCATTAAAATTCCTCTGTTGCTTCTTCTAATTTTAATAATGTTTATAGTTGTTATAGGATTTTTCACGAGTAATCATAAAATGCATTCAGAAAATTATTGTATTAGGGATATCTCTACCTATAGCTATCAAAAGCTTTATAGTATTATGCGTGAAGATCTATTCAACTTTGACTCAGCACTTGAGCAGTTAAAAGATAAGCCGCTAAGCGTTAAAGATAAGGTAAAGTTAGAAAAAATTTGTACTTTTAAAATAGAAGATGGAAAGGTACGTTTAGAAGTCGCAAAAGGTTATGATTGTTTGCTACAGCTATATGCTGGTGAGGATGCTACTTTAGTAGAGAAATATAAAGCAATTAAGAATGGTAGTTATGGTCTTAATACTTTATATACTAAAAATGCTGCGATTAATTTAGCAAAATTAATAATTTCAGGTTATGAAAAAGAAGTAAAAGAACATTTGAATATAAAAAATGATTCTGACTTAATAAAATATTTTAGCGGTTATACAGAAGATGAAATTGCTGTTCTTAATGATCTAATTTCTCTTAATATAGCTGAGCTTACAGCGAGATGTTTGTATAGGCTTAGCATGATTCATCTACTTGGTAGACCATCACTTAATGAGCAGGATATAAAACTTGATTATAAGCTTGCCATAGAGGAAATACAAAGTGTAATTAAGTTAACCGGTATTAAACAAGATAATACACTAGATATAGCGTTGATTATTAATGATAAGTTTGCTCGGCATGCTGCAACAGTTATCGCTTCAAGTTTAATAAACAGTGATATAAATAGTTTTTATAAATTTCATATTGTGATGAATCCAAACGATTCACTTACAGAAGAATCAATGGAAAAATTAGCTTCTATGAAACATATAAGGGACTATTCTATAGATTTTATTCCTTTTCCTGAAAATGTATTAGACTTAAATTTAGCTAATGAAAAAATAGAATTTTCGGATATGTGGCCTCCTTTAGTAATGTATAGGTTATATTTTGATCAAGTCTTTCCAAATTTAGAGTCTATATTATATCTGGATGCGGATATTATTGTGTTGCGTGATTTAAATTCTTTCAAAAAGTTAGATATGTCAAACTATATAGTTGCTGGTAGTATGGATACAGCTCTTACTTATTGTACTTTAAAAGTAGAAGAAGAATGTAATAGGAAAATAAATAATTTTTATAAAAATAGTGGTATAGTATTTTTAAATCTACAAAATATGCGTGAAAAGCAAGCAAAGAATATGGTTTTGGATGCAATGCATAATTCAAAATGTAGTTTTGCTTATCCTGATCAAGATTTATTGAATATTGCTTTTCATAATTACATATATCCATTATCTATGAGATGGAATTTTTATACCTACTTTATAGATAGAGATAATTATTTTTCATATTTCATTATGCATTATGCTGGTAAAAAGAAACCATGGAATAATGAGGAAATAAAATGGACAAAAGACATTTTAGAAAAGTATCAAGAAATTGAAAAATATTATTGGCGATATAGAGAGTTTACTCCTTGGGGCAATAAAGATTTTAATTGACTTTAATGAGTAAGAGATTTAAAAGTTTAGATTCTATGAATATTTAAAAAGATTCATTTAATTTTTATGTAAGGTTACAATATAAATGTTGCCGCCCAAAACCTTTTTTGAGAAAGTTAAGGAAATAATTTGGCCAATAGAAAGAAAGGAATTAAAGCTTTTCATACCTATGGCATTAATGATGCTATGTATTCTTTTCAATTTCGGAGCATTGCGTTCTATAAAAGATAGCTTAGTAGTACCCTCTATGGGAGCAGAGATTATTAGCTTTTTAAAATTATGGTTAGTATTACCCGCATGCGTGATCTTTACAATACTTTACGTTAAGCTAAGTAATAAATTCAATTTTGAATATGTTTTTTATATTATAGTTGGTAGCTTTTTATTATTTTTCTTATTTTTTGCATATATTATTTATCCAAATCAGGAAGCTTATCACCCTAATAATGAAATAATAAATAGCTTAATAACATCTTATCCTAACTTCAAATGGTTTATTAAAATAGCCAGTAAATGGAGCTATGGACTTATGTATATCTTTGCAGAGTTATGGAGTGCTGTAGTTATAAACTTAATGTTCTGGCAGTTTGCTAACCATATTTTTGATACTAATAAAGCAAAAAGATTTTATCCAGTCCTTGGAATGGTTGGTAATATCGGTCTAATACTTGCAGGTAGCGTTTTAGTATTTTTTTCAGGTAACAAAATAATTGATCCTGAATTATTACCTAATTCTTTTGATGCATCAGTTAATTTAACCTCTCAAACAACAGAGATGTTACAACCTATTATGTCAATAATTGTTGCAGCGGGTGTTATTTCTATGCTGCTATTTAGAATAATAAATAAATCTATTTTGACTGATTCTATAAATGTTTTAGATTCAAAGAAAGTTAAGGCTAAAACAAAAACTAAACTTTCGGTTTTGGAAAGTATTAAGCTAGTAATTAACTCGAAATATATAGGTCGTATTGCCTTATTAATAATCTGTTATGGCTTATTGATTAATATTGTAGAAGGACCTTGGAAAGCAAAAGTAAAAGAACTATATCCAAGTACTATAGATTATGTTCATTTTATGGGCAGATTTAATATTTTGATGGGCATATCATGCGTTACTTTCATGATAATAGGCAGCAACATCCTTAGAAGACTAGGTTGGTTTTTTTCTGCATTATTAACACCTATTATGTTATCTATAACCGGATTAATGTTTTTTATTTTCATAATTTTTATCGAAGAAATAGGATCATGTTTTGGTAATTTTAACCTTTTATATGCCGCAATAATTGTTGGAGCAATTCAAAATATCCTGAGTAAATCATCTAAATACTCACTCTTTGATTCAACAAAAGAAATGGCATATATCCCGTTATCGCTTGAACTTAGAACTAAGGGTAAAGCTGCCGTGGAGGTAATAGGTACAAAATTTGGTAAATCACTCGGTGCATTTATTCAGTCTTTAATATTTATAATTATTCCTACTGCTACTTTTGACTCTATAATAATATATCTATTAGTAATTTTTATAGTTATGATTAGCTTATGGATTTGGGATGTTGTAAAGTTGAATAAAGAATATACTGAGTTGTGTAAATAAAATATTAATAATGCCATCCTATGAGGGGGCTTCGATGTCATCCCGTGGACAAGTCGCGGGATGACAATAATAATCATATGAAAAAAACTTTTAATTGCCAAATTGTACCAAAAACTCTTAATGTAAAATTTTATCGATCTATCAGTGAAAAAGAACCAGTACGTGAGTGGCTGCTTGAGTTAGAACCTAAAGATTGTAAAACTATTGGTACAGATATTAAAACTATAGAATACTCTTGGCCAGTTGGAATGCCTATATGTAAATCTTTAGGTAAAGGAATGTATGAAGTAAGATCAAATTTAACAGATGGTAAAATAGGAAGAGTATTTTTTTGTATAGTAGATAGTGAAATGATCCTGTTACATGGATTTATAAAAAAATCTCAAAAAACTCCTAATAAAGAGTTAGATTTAGCATTTAAAAGAAAAAAAGAGGTAGAATTGTGAATAAACTTAATCAAAAGTATATTGGTTCTAATTTTGATAATTTTCTTAATGAAATAGGAATATTAGAAGAAGTTACAGCAGTAGCCCATAAGCGTATTCTTGCTGAACAAATAAAGCAAATTATGGAACAAAAGCATATAACAAAAACAGAAATGGCTGAAAAAATGGAAACTAGTAGATCAGCCGTAAATAGACTTCTAAACCCTAATAATCCTAATGTTACTCTTGATACCCTTGATCGTGCTGCGATTGCTCTAGGAATGAAATTAAATATTTCTTTAAATTAAAGAAATGAAAAAAACTTTAAAAATAATATTTTTTGTATCTATTCTTGCTGTATTAACTTATGGCGTATTGTGGTTTGCAATCCTATTTTCCTTATCAAATTCTATAAATCAAAAATATTCTGATACTTATCTTAATATCGATGATTCTCAGCAATATTTTGTTAAATTTTCTAAAGCTAAGCCTTACGGTTTTCCTTTTAAATTTGGTGTTTCAATTATTAATTGGCAAGAAGAAAGTGTTAATAGAAAAATCGAATTTAACTCACCTATAAATATTGGTTATGATTTATTAAAGCAGCAAATATTTATAGATTTTTCAGGAGAGGCAGTTGGCAGATTTAAACCAACCCAGCGAGGCTTTGGAGTAAAATTTTATAATGATAATTGTACATTATCCGCAAAAATGCCTTTAAGTTTTAGATTATTTAAAATTATAAAAGAGAAGAAGGATTTTTTTGAAATAGTAAATTTTATAGAAGATGTTAAATTTACTTTAAATAAAGCAGAAATTTTTGATTTAGTAGATAATAAAAAGCTATATGAAGAGGGTCATACTCTATTTACTTTAACATTTGATAAGAGTAAGTATTATACAAGTAAACAGGATTTTCTTGATAATATACCACAAAAATTAGAAATTAATTATGATACAGAAATAATACAAAGTGATCTTGAAGATAGAATAATTCCGGCAGGGTTGTTATTATATAGATTAGCTTGGCATAATAATTTTAAATTTTCAGCTAATTTTTTAGTTACTGCGGGTAACCAAAATTTTAAGGACTTTGCCAAAGATTTAACAATTAAAATTACTAATGCACAAATAAATAGTAATAGTTTTGAAAATAACATTAATTTACTATATAAAGGTAAGTTGGATGGTTTAGGTAATAATAATGTTAGTCTTTTGATAGATTCAAAAATTAAGCTAAAGCAAAACTCTATAACAAATTTCTTAAGTTTTATAAGAAAATATTATGACAGGCAAAACTATCTGCTGACAATTTCAGATAATGAGTCATATAAAAATTTAAACTCTAAACTAAGCTATATTTTAGATAATAATCAGCAGTTTGATTTTAGTATTTTGGAAAACCGAGAATATGATTTTAAATTAAATGCTAATTTATTTACTGAGTTAAATAAGTTAACTAGAGCTAAAATAAATGCTCTAAGTTTGTATTCAAATAGAACAGGATTTAATATAACAAACGAAACATTAGTAAATATATTTAAAGATTCTTATAGTAAGGGTGATATCATAGCTAATAATTATCCTAAAATAATGGAGGTACTAAGCTCTTATATATACAAAGATCTTTCGGAAAAAAGCAAAGAAATATATAAAAATGCTTTTATATCTTTTTTTAAAACTATTTCCGATCATCCGAATTCTTCTAACTTAATTGATGTTAGTTTTGAATATAATTTTGATTTATCAGATTTAAATAAAACTAAAATAGGTACTATAGATGATATAAATAAAATTCTACCTTTATATTATTTATCTTTATACCAAGCAGCAGTAAAAGAAGTTAAAGCAGGTGATAATTTAAAAGAAAAAATCATGGAGCTAATACCGGATTTTAAAGAACATCAAAAAATACTAGAAAAATGTATGCTACCAGGGTTTCAAGATATTAATGAAACTATGTGGCAAGAGATTACAAAATAATGGATATTATAGTAAAAATACAGCAAGATTTAAAAGACGAAGTAGCCCAGTTAAATAACTTGATTATTAGCTGTTTAAAAAGTGATGAAGAGTTAATAGAGAAAGTCGGTAAATATTTACTGGAAGCAGGTGGCAAACGAATTCGTCCTCTATTAACTATTATAACTGCTAAAATGTTTGATTATAATGGCGATAGTCATATAAAGCTTGCAAGTGCCGTGGAATTCATTCATACAGCAACTCTACTTCATGACGATGTAGTAGATGACAGTACGCTCCGAAGATTTAAGCCAACTGCTAACGTTATTTGGGGAAGTAAAACAAGTATTTTAGTTGGTGATTTTCTTTTTAGTCAATCATTTAAATTAATGGTAGCTTCTGGCTCTATTAAAGCCATGAATGTTTTAGCAAAAGCTTCAGCAATAATTTCAGAAGGTGAGGTAGTGCAGCTAGTTAAGCTAAACGAGCGTCGTCTTATAAATATAGAAGAATATCAGCAAATTGTTAAATCCAAAACAGCCGAATTATTTGGTGCTTCTTGCTCTGTTGGAGCTATCATAGCAAATCAGAGTGATGATATTTCTAAAAATATGGAAGAGTTTGGAAAATTACTCGGTACTATATTTCAGGTTATAGATGATCTGCTTGATTATCTCGGTAATGATAAGCAGGTAGGAAAAAATATCGGTGATGATTTTTTAGAGGGGAAAGTGACACTGCCGCTAATTTTCTTATATGACAAATTAGAGAAAGACGATAAAGCCCATCTTAAAAATATGATAAAGTCAGATAATCGTACTAAGGAAGAATTTGTGCAAATATGTGATTTGATGGTAAAGCATAAAATTAGTAAGGATATTATAAATCATCTGAATAGCTTAGAAAATGAAGCTATTAGCTTGCTTAATAAAATCCCCGTTCAAAATATTTATAAAGAGTATTTATTTTCTATTATTAGGTTTATTTTGGATCGTTCTTATTAGAACGTGTCATTGCGAGCGAACAAAGTGAGCGTGGCAATCTCATGAAATTTAGACTCCTGAGATTGCCACGTCGGCTTCGCCTCCTCGCAATGACACCTAACCCCCAACCCACAATAATATCTCTAGTAATTTCCAAAATTTCAATATAAGATGAAAATAAAAAAGGTGTTAATATGGAATATGCATTATTAATTTTTAGTATCATAGCTATCTTGGTTATAATACAAATGGTTAAAGTTGTGCCTCAGCAACAAGCTTGGGTAGTGGAGAAATTAGGGAAGTTCGATAAGGTGTTGCAACCTGGTTTGAATCTCTTAATTCCGGTAATTCAAAGAGTAGCATATAAGCATACTTTGAAAGAAGAAGCGATAGATGTTACTGCACAAACTGCTATTTCAAACGATAACGTAACATTATCTATTGATGGTGTTTTATATGTAAAAATCATTGATCCAATGGCAGCTTCTTACGGTGTTAATAATCCTTACTATGCAATAACCCAGCTTGCACAAACTACTATGCGTTCGGAAATTGGTAAATTACCGTTAGATAGAACTTTTGAAGAACGTGAAACCTTAAACGTTGCTATTGTTGCAGCTATTAACCAAGCAGCGATAAATTGGGGTATACAATGTATGCGTTATGAGATCAAGGATATCCAGCCACCGCAATCTATCCTTAAAGCTATGGAGTTGCAAGTAGCGGCAGAGCGTCAAAAACGTGCACAAATCTTAGAGTCTGAGGGTAATAGACAGGCAAAGATTAACCATGCGGAAGGGGAAAAAGCACAGATTGTTCTAAATTCAGAAGCTTCCTATACTGATCAAGTTAATAGAGCAAAAGGTGAATCTGAAGCGATTGGTTTAGTTGCAACCGCTACCGCTAAAAGTATTGAGACTATAGCAGCTGCGATGCAAAAAACTGGTGGTAGTGAGGCGGTATCTCTTAAAATAGCCGAGCAGTATATTAACGCATTCGGTAATTTAGCTAAAGATACTAACACAGTAATTTTACCTGCAAATCTTTCAGAGCCAAGTAGTTTTATTACTCAAACTCTAGGTATATTTAACCAATTAAAAACTTCTTCAGAAAAGAAAGAAAGTAAATAAAATTTGTGAAGATTTATTGTTGTAATAATGATTAGTTTTATATATCATAATCAGGTTGTTAACTAAAAAGGTGAGAATATGCCAAAAAATGAGAATGTTTGCGAAAATATGAAAGTATTTGTTGGCAAAACTGCCCCAGATTTTACCGCTACAGCAATTATGCCTAATAATAATGTAGAAGGTGAATTTACTCTTAGCCGTTATGCTAAAGGACATAAAATTATATTGTTCTTTTACCCATTGGATTTTACTTTTGTATGTCCATCGGAAATTATAGCATTTCATAATAAACTTGGTGAGTTTACTGAAAGAAATACTAAAGTAGTGTCAGTTAGTGTTGATTCACATTTTAGCCATTTAGCTTGGAAAAATACTCCTCATAGCAAAGGTGGACTTGGACAGGTTCAATTCCCAATGGTTTCTGATCTTAAAAAAGAAATTTCTTCAATGTATAACGTGCTTAATGATGGTGGTATTTCACTACGTGGTACTTTTTTAATAGATGAAGATTTTGTAGTACGTCATATGTTAGTTAATGATCTGCCAATCGGTCGTGATATTAATTATACATTGAAAGTAATAGATGCATTAGCTCATAATCAAAAACATGGTGAAGTTTGTCCGGCAGGTTGGCATAAAGGTGAAGAAGCTATTACTCCATCGCATGAGGGTATCGCACATTACTTAAGCTCACATGCAGAGAAACTGTAGTGTAGGTGTCATTCCCGCATAGGCGGGGATCCAGCATAAATCAAGCTTTTATTGCTAAGATTTTACTGTATTATACCTTTTATTACTGGATTCCCGCCTATGCGGGAATGACATAACCCGAGATGACAATAGCCCACAACACCAAACAAACTTTACCTAATGCTAAAAGAACTATTTTCTGCTCCTACTTCTAAAATATCTTATGATCTTGAAACAATTAATATTTTACGGCTTATTAGAAGTGAAAATGTAGGACCTAAAACTTTCTATAGCTTAATAAAGTTATTTGGTGATGCAGCAACTAGCATAGAAAATATTGGGGATTTTTCACTAAGGGGTGGAAAATCAAAGCCGATTAAGATTTTTAGTAAAAGTGATGCTGAGAAAGAATTAGAACTGCTTAAAAAAAAATAATGCTAAACTTATCACATATAAATCTCTAGAATATTCACGATTATTATTTGAAATTTATGATCCCCCGCCGGTATTAAGCTATAAAGGTAATATAGATTTACTAAATCATCATAAATGTATTGCGATAGTTGGAGCTAGAAATGCCTCAGCAAATGGAAGAAGCTTTGCTCATAAAATTGCTGCCGAGTTAGCAGAAGAGGGGTATGTAACTGTTTCAGGCTTAGCAAGAGGAATAGATAGCAGTGTGCATCAAGCAGCAACTTCTAAAACTATTGGAGTTATTGCTGGTGGTATTGATCATATATATCCACCAGAAAACAAAAAATTATTTGAAAATTTAGCAGAAGAGGGATTAATAATAGCTGAATTACCTGTAGGATCTACACCACTTGGTAAGCATTTCCCGCAACGTAATAGAATAATATCTGGTCTTGCTCTTGCTACAGTAGTAATAGAAGCCAGCCTAAAATCTGGTTCTTTAATTACCGCAAGATTTGCACTTGAACAGAATAGAGAAATTTTTGCCGTTCCAGGTTTTCCTTTAGATCCAAGATGTCAAGGTACAAATAAACTTATTAGACAAGGTGCACATTTAGTAGAATCGGTTAATGATATTGTAGCTAATTTGCCGCAATATGAAGAATTTATGAAAAAAGATGAAAGCTTATTTAAAGATTTTGCTGAGTTAGATGCTAATTTTAAGCGACTAAATACAATACAGGTAAAAGAACCATCAGAAAAAGAGCGTGCTGCTGTTATAGAATTATTATCTGCAGTACCTATAGATTTTGATTATTTACAAAAAATGACGGAATTACCGCTGCCTATTATATATACAATAATATTAGAATTAGAGCTTGCTGGTAAAGCAATGCGACACCCCAGCAATAAAATATCGTTAATTTATAATGCTGATAAGTAAAAATAGTTGTTTTTATAATAAAATTATACAAATTAGATAAGTATATAATAAATAATAATAATTGATGAAATTAGTAATAGTAGAATCGCCAGCAAAGGCAAAAACAATAAATAAATATTTAGGTGATGAATTTAAAGTTATTGCCTCATTTGGTCATATTAGAGATCTTCCATCTAAAAAAGGTTCTGTAATACCTGATGAAAATTTTTCAATGAAATATGATATTTCAGAGAAAGCAGGTAAATATGTGGATGCAATAATTAAAGATGCAAAAAAAGCTGAATCAGTATATCTTGCAACCGATCCAGATCGTGAGGGTGAGTCCATCTCATGGCATATTGCAGAGGTAATTAAAGAAAAAAACAAAGTCAAATCCGATGATTTTTTTAAGCGAGTAGCGTTTAACGAAATTACCAAAAAAGCAATTACTCATGCTATAGAAAATCCTAGAAAACTTGATAATAATTTAGTAAATGCTCAGCAAGCACGAAGAGCTTTAGACTATTTAGTTGGCTTTACACTGTCACCGCTTTTATGGCGTAAGCTTCCTGGGTGTAAATCAGCGGGGCGTGTACAGTCTGTGGCACTTCGTTTAATATGTGAACGTGAAGATGAGATAGAGCGATTTAAGTCGGAAGAATACTGGGATATTAGCCTTAAAATGCTAAATAGTAATAATGAGCTATTTACCGCTAAATTAACCCATATAAATGATCAGAAGCTAGAAAAGTTTTCGATTACTAATGATAAAGAAGCAAAAGATTTAACCGAAAAGCTTAAATCTCAAAATTTTCATGTTGATAAGATAGAAAAGAAGCAACAAAAACGTCAGCCGCAACCGCCTTTCATTACTTCATCCCTGCAACAAGAAGCTGCACGAAAATTAGGTTTTAGTGCTAAAAAGACCATGCAAATAGCCCAAAAGCTATATGAGGGTGTAGATATCGGTAAGGAAACTATTGGGCTTATTACTTATATGAGAACTGATGGCGTTACCTTATCAAACGATGCAGTAGATGAAATACGTAAATTAATAAATAAAGACTATGGCGATAAATATTTACCAAGCAGTCCTCGTATTTATAAATCGAAAGTAAAAAATGCTCAAGAAGCTCACGAAGCTATAAGACCGACAAATATTAACTATATCCCTAATGATTTAAAGGAAAAGCTAGAGAAAGATTATTATAAACTTTATGAATTAATTTGGAAAAGGACTATAGCCTGCCAAATGGAAAATGTCATAATGGATTTAGTAAATGCAACTTTAGCTTCAGAAAATAAGGAATATTTGGCAAGAGCGAACGGATCAACTATAGCTTTTGATGGGTTTTATAAAGTATATCGCGAAAGTATAGATGATGAGGCTGAAGAAGAAAATAAGATGTTGCCGCCTTTAAAGGAACAAGAGCATTTAAAAACTAAAGAGATCATTCCAAATCAGCATTTCACCGAACCACCGCCACGATATTCAGAAGCTAGCTTAGTAAAGAAACTTGAAGAGCTTGGAATTGGTCGTCCATCAACTTATGCTACTATTTTATCAGTTTTACAAGATCGTAAATATGTGACGTTAGAGAAAAAACGTTTTATACCTGAAGAGCTAGGGCGTTTAGTCACAGTATTTTTAGTTGGTTTTTTCAAAAAATATGTTGAATATGATTTTACAGCAGGGCTTGAAAATGAGCTAGATGAAATAGCTGCTGGCAAGCTTGAATGGAAATCTGCTTTAGGTAATTTTTGGAATGGCTTTAACCACAATATAGAATCTGTAAATAAGCAAAACATTACAGAAATTATTAGCTATGTACAGCAAGCTCTTGATTATCATATATTTGGAGAAAATAAAGACTCTAAAGTTTGCCCATCATGCAAAACTGGTGAGCTAAGCTTAAAGCTTGGTAAATTTGGAGCATTTTTAGCATGCAGCAATTACCCTGAATGTAATTTTAGAAAATCTATTGTTAGTGGTAATGATAATAATGAAGCTGATGGGGAGGCTAAAGATATTGTTAATGAAAACAAGGTTTTAGGCAAGGATAAAGAGGGAATAGAGATATATTTGAAAAAAGGACCTTATGGACCTTATATCCAATATGGTGAGCAAGTTGATAGCAAAATAAAGCCAAAACGCTCACCTTTGCCTGCTGGTTTAAATCAAAACGATATCACTCTTGATATGGCATTAAAGCTTTTGAGTTTACCGCTTAAAATCGGTAATCATAAAGAGAGTGGTGAAGAAGTTTTAGTCGGGTATGGTAAGTTTGGTCCATACATAAAATATATGGGTAAATTTATTTCGATACCTAAAAAATATGATTTCTTAAATTTAAGCTTAGATGATGCAATGAAGTTAATTGAAGAAAAACTAAATGCAATTGCTGCTAAACAACCAAATCCTCTAAATATGGATGAGGTAACTAATCTTGTCGATAAAAAGATAAAAGTTAAAAAGACAAAAAAATAAGTAAAAATGACAAAAGTTATAACACGATTTGCTCCATCACCGACAGGTATGTTACATGTCGGTAATATAAGAGCAGCACTACTTAATTGGCTATATGCGAAGAAGCATGATGGACAGTTTATTTTAAGATTTGACGATACGGATTTAGAGCGTAGCAAACAAGAATATAAAGACGCTATTAGAGCAGACTTGAAGTTTTTAAACCTTAACTGGGATCAAACATTTAATCAATTAAGTCGTTTAAGTAGATATGATGAGATCAAAAAACTATTATTGGATAAAAAAAGATTATATGCCTGCTATGAAACGCCAGAAGAGCTTGAGTTAAAGCGTAAATTTCAGCTTTCTAAAGGGTTGCCTCCTATTTATGATCGAGCAGCCCTAAATCTAACAGAAGATCAGATACAAAAATATATAGAACAAGGACGAAAGCCGCATTATAGATTTTTAGTAAATCATGAGCCGATTACTTGGCATGATATGATCAAAGGCGAAGTTAAGTATGAGGGCAAAGCTTTGAGTGACCCGATAGTAATAAGGGCAGATGGAAGTATGACTTATATGTTATGCTCGGTTATTGATGATGTTGATTATGAGATCACTCACATTATTAGAGGCGAAGATCATGTTAGTAATACTGCTATTCAAATTCAAATGTTTGAAGCTTTAGATAAGTATCCACCAACTTTTGGGCATCTAAGCTTAATCATTAATAAAGATGAAAAAATTTCAAAAAGAGTAGGAGGGTTTGAGATTGCAACCTTAAGGGAAGAAGTCGGATTAGAAGCGATGGCAATTGCAAGCTTCTTTAGTTTGCTTGGATCATCAGCACAAATTATCCCTCATAAAAAGATGGATGAGTTAGTAAAACATTTTGAGATAAGTAGTTTTTCTAAAAGCCCAACTATTTACCAGCCGGAAGATCTAGAAAGATTAAATCATAAATTATTAATAAGTCTAGAATTTAACGAGGTAAAAGATCGTCTTAAAGAAATAGATGCTGAATATATTGATGAAAATTTTTGGCTATCAGTAAGACCTAACTTAAAAAAATTATTTGATGCAAAAGATTGGTGGGAGATTTGTCATAAAACTCCAAACATACAAGATTTGAATTTAGATAAAGAATATCTAAAACAAGCAGCAGAGTTATTACCTGAAGAAGAAATTACCACCGAGACGTGGGGGATATGGACTAAAAAACTCGCAGCAATAACAAATCGAAAAGGAAAAGAGTTGTTTTTACCATTGCGTCTTGCTTTAACCGGTAAGGAATCAGGACCGGAAATATCGAAAGTGCTACCTTTGATAAAAAGAGAAGAGATAGTCAAGAGGTTGACTTAAAATAACGTCATTGCGAGGAGCAAAGCGACGAAGCAATCTCAGGAATATTGTATTGCCTCATGAGATTGCTTCCGCCCTCTGCTCTGTATCTCCTCGCAATGACGTGTCTATTACAAAATCTATTGCAAGAATAATACATTTATGGTAAAAACGATGCCATAAAAATAAAATAATTTTATTATGAAAATATTGATTTTAGGTGCGACCGGCATGCTTGGTAATAGTATGGTTAGGTTTTTGAGCACTGACAAAGATCTTGATGTTTATGCGACCAGTCGGAGCAGCTCAGCTCATTCTTATTTTTCTAAAGATTTAGCAAATAAAATAGTTCCAAATGTAGATGTTGAGAATTACGATTCGTTAGTTGAAGTACTAAATAAAATAAAGCCTAATATAGTAATAAATTGTATAGGGCTGGTAAAACAGCTCGCTGATGCAAATGATCCTTTGAAAGCATTACCGATTAATAGCTTACTGCCACATAGGCTTGCTGGTTTATGTGAACTTGTCGGTAGCAGGTTAATCCATATTAGTACTGATTGTGTATTTTCAGGGAAAAAAGGCAATTACAAGGAAAGTGATTTTCCGGATTGTTATGATTTATATGGTCGTTCTAAATTTCTTGGTGAGGTGGATTATCCACATGCTATTACGCTTCGTACTTCAATTATAGGTCATGAACTTTCAGGAAATAGAAGCTTGACTAACTGGTTTTTAAGTTCAGAAGGGTCAGTAAAAGGTTTTGAAAAAGCTATATATTCAGGTTTTCCGACTGTAGAGCTTGCAAGAATAATAAAGAATTTTGTGCTACCTAATAAAAAGCTTCACGGTCTTTACCATGTCGCATCAAAGCCAATTAATAAGTTAGAATTATTAAAGCTAATAGCAGAAATATATAATAAAAAAATCGATATTATTCCGTCAGATGAGTTAGTAATAGATCGCTCGCTAGACGCTACGCATTTTAATGAGATAACAGGTTATAATCCTCCTGAGTGGAAAGAGCTTGTGAAGCGTATGTGTGATTTTGGGTGATGTGTGTCATCCCGTGGCCCCGCCACGGGATCTTAGGATACAGTCTGTGATACAAGACCCCGTGATCAAGTCACGGGGTGACAATTAACTTAAAAAATAGGTATTTATAAATAATGTTTGTAGATAAAACTTTGTTGATTACCGGAGGTACCGGTTCATTTGGTAATGCAGTACTTTCTCGTTTTCTTAAAAATGATATTATTAAAGATATCAAAGAAATCAGAATTTTTAGTAGAGATGAAAAAAAGCAAGAAGATATGCGTATTGCTTTGAATAATCCAAAAATTAAATTCTATATCGGGGATGTGCGTAATTATAACAGCATTGATGACGCAATGAAGGGTGTAGATTACGTATTCCATGCTGCTGCTTTAAAGCAAGTACCAACATGTGAATTTTATCCGATGGAAGCAATAAATACTAATATTTTAGGTGCTGAAAATGTTTTAAGAGCAGCAACAATTAATAAAGTTGCAAAAGTTATAGTACTTAGCACTGATAAAGCTGTATATCCAATTAATGCAATGGGACTATCTAAAGCATTAATGGAGAAGTTAGCAATAGCAAAAGCACGTATGAACGTAAGAGATAAGACAGTATTTTGTGTTACTAGATACGGTAATGTTATGGCATCAAGAGGGTCGGTAATTCCTTTATTTATCAATCAAATTAAGCAAAATAAGGATTTAACTATTACAGAACCTTCAATGACGCGTTTTTTAATGTCGTTAGTTGATTCTGTAGATTTAGTTTTATATGCATTTGAGTACGGTCACCAAGGTGATATTTTCGTACAAAAATCTCCAGCTAGTACTATTGAGGTGTTAGCTAAAGCATTACAAGGGATATTTAACAGTAAAAATAAAATACGTTTTATCGGCACACGTCATGGTGAAAAACATTATGAATCATTAGTATCTTCGGAAGAAATGGCGAAAGCTGAAGATTTAGGCAATTATTACCGCATTCCTATGGATGGTCGTGATCTTAATTATGCGAAATACTTTGTTGAGGGTGAAAAGAAAATAGCACTTCTAGAGGATTATACCTCACATAATACAAAGCGTTTAAATCTAGAAGAAGTTAAAGAATTGTTACTAAATCTTGATTATGTACAAGAGGAGCTAAAAAATGCTTAAGGTAATGACTATTGTCGGTACTCGCCCAGAGCTTATTAAGCTGTGTTGTGTGATTTCTGAGTTTGATAAACATACCAAACATATTCTAGTTCATACCGGTCAAAATTATGCGTACGAATTAAATCAGGTTTTTTTTGATGATATGGGAATCAGAAAACCAGATTATTTTTTAGAGGTTGCAGCAGATAATACAGCAAAATCTATCGGACTTGTTATTGAAAAAGTAGATGAAGTTCTTGAAAAAGAAAAACCTGATGCTGTGCTATTTTACGGTGATACTAATTCTTGTCTTTCTGCAATTGCTGCTAAACGTCGTAAGATTCCAATTTTTCATATGGAAGCAGGAAATCGCTGCTTTGACCAAAGAGTACCAGAAGAAATAAACCGCAAAATCATTGATCACATTAGCGATGTTAATATTACATTAACCGAGCATGCAAGACGTTATTTAATTGCTGAAGGACTACCGGCGGAGCTTACCTTTAAATCAGGTTCACATATGCCAGAAGTACTTGATCGCTTCATGCCTAAAATATTAAAGTCAGATATTCTAGATAAATTATCACTCACACCAAAACAATATTTCTTAATTAGCTCACATCGTGAAGAAAATGTAGACGTCAAAAATAATCTAAAAGAATTATTAAATAGTTTACAAATGCTTATTAAAGAGTATAATTTTTTGATAATCTTTTCTACGCATCCGAGAACTAAAAAAAGGCTTGAAGATTTAGAAGGGTTTAAAGAGCTTGGAGATAAAATAAGATTTTTACCGGCTTTTAGTTTTACCGATTATGTAAAATTACAAATGAATGCTTTTTGTATTTTATCGGATAGCGGTACTATCACTGAAGAAGCATCAATACTTAATTTGCCTGCCTTAAATATTAGAGAGGCTCACGAGCGTCCTGAAGGTATGGATGCCGGCACGTTAATTATGTCCGGTTTTAAGGCTGAACGGGTATTACAAGCGGTAAAGACTATTACCGAGGAGCATGATAACAACAAACGTACTCAAGGCTTAGTTCCTGATTATAACGAAGCAGGGCTTGTATCGAAAAAAATATTGCGTATAGTTTTAAGTTATGTGGATTATATTAATCGTACAGTCTGGTTTAAATGGTAGAGAAAAATAAAATAATTGAAAAATGGTATTCTGCAAATATATTTTATACCAAAATAAAAGAGTTTATAAATCCTGCTTTTAGTATTATGGATATTGGGTGCGGTATTCGTCCACAACAATATATAATTCCTGATTTACTTATTTGTGTAGAACCGCATCAGGAATATGTTGAAATATTAAAAAAGAACCTATCAGGTACTAATTCGATAATAATTCCTTTTGAGGCAAAAGTCGTTCTTGAAACATTTCTTGATAAATCTGTTGATTCAATATTTTTAATGGATGTTATAGAACATATGCCTAAAGAAATGGGAAAAGAAATATTAGTTGAATGTGAACGTGTGGTTCGTAAACAGATTATAATATTTACTCCTTTAGGATTTATGCCTCAGGAAGTACATGATACTGATGGATGGAATTTACATGGAGGAGAGTGGCAAGAACATAAGTCAGGTTGGTATCCAAATGATTTTCCTGACTGGAATATAATAGGTTGTAAAAATTTACATACTCATGATTTTAAAGGTCAAGCTCTTTCCACTCCTTATGGAGGATTCTATGCAATAAAAAATGTTACACATTTTGAAAATTGTTTTAATGATGTATATGCTAAAGAAATTTTATTAAATGCAACAAGTAACTTAGAAAGTTTAAAAGCTATTTTTCCTCAATTTATAAATCAAACTATATATAATGAGCTTATGAGAAGTACTTTGAAATCTGCATTATCGGTGTGTCAACGAACAACAGAATTACTAGTTACAAAAGGAAAGACAACGCCTATAAAAGAAATTTTAGAAATGGTACATAATGAAAAGGTAAATTTTTTTATTAATGCAGTACAGGAATGTTTATTGAAGATAAATAATTTTGCTTCGCAATTTAAGGATTTAAATGACTTGCAATGCCTATTAAATTCTGCTAATGCACAAATAAATCATTTACAAGAACTATTGAAATCTACTACAAATCAATTAGAAGTACTTAAAGGACAATTGAAAATTAAGGAACAAGCACTAGAAAGTAATAATAAAAATTTATCTTAAAATAAAGAAATATTAAATAAATTGAAGCAATATGATGGGAATAATGTTTTTACTTATAATAAAAGTTATAAGTAAATGGTTACGAAGAGAGTTTGTAGCATTTATTGCTGAGTATTTATTAAATATTTAAATTCATGTTTTATTTGAGTCTAGAACCCCAAGAAAATAATAAGTATTAAAAAAATCGATAATCATTTTTAAAAATCTATGATAATTAAACAAGACAAACTAAGCACTTTTTATCCTTTAGTATCCATTATTATACCTGTATATAATGGTGCAAATTATATGCGTGAAGCGATAGATAGTGCTTTAGCACAGACTTATAAAAATATTGAAGTTATAGTAGTTAATGATGGGTCAAAAGATAGCGGAGAGACAGAAGCCATTGCATTATCATATGGTGATAAAATACGCTATTTCCATAAAGAGAATGGTGGGTGCGGTTCAGCTTTAAATTATGGAATCAAAAATATGAAAGGAAAATATTTTTCATGGCTAAGCCATGATGATTTATATTATCCTAATAAAGTTGAGCATCAAATTAATATATTAAATAAATTAAACAATAAAAATACTATAATTTATGGTGGTTATGAGTTAGTTGATAAAAATGGGAAATTTTTATATCATATAAGACCAGATAGTGTATTAACTACAGATAAACTTAATATCTCTCTGTTGCCCTTATTACGTGGTTTAATACATGGTTGTTCTTTGTTAATACCCGTAAAATATTTTCATGAAGTTGATATGTTTGATGAAACATTACCATCTACACAAGATTATGATTTATGGTTTAAAATTTTTCGTGTTGCTTCTATTTATTTTGATAAATTGATCTTAATTAAATCTCGTTTTCATTCAGAACAAGGTAGCAAAAAGATATCAGCTCATAATGAAGAATGTAATGCTTTATGGTCATCTTTTCTTCAAAAATTAACCGAAGAAGAAATGATAAAAATGGAAGGATCAGCTTATTTGTTTTTAACTCGTACAGCTAATTTTTTGTCAAGCACTCCTTATCAAGAAGCCTATGCTTTAGCCAATAATATGGCTAAGCAAATATTACGAGATGCTAAAGTTAGCGTTATTATCCCTGTATATAATAGAATTAATTGGACTATTCAATCTATAGAAAGTGTGCTTAATCAAACTCATGAAAATTTTGAAGTAATTGTTATAAATGATGGATCAACTGAAGATATATCGGAATTAATTAAATTTTGCAAAAAAGATAAAAGAATACAATATTTCCATAAAAAAAATGAAGGACCTGCATCAGCACGTAACCTAGGAATCAAAAAATCCTCAGGAAAATATATTGCTTTTCTTGATTCGGATGATTTATTCTTTCATAATAAATTAGAATTACAATTAAAGTTTATGGAAGAAAATAATTTTATATTTTCTCACACTTCATATCAAAGAATAGATGAAGAAGGGAAATATTTAGAGTCAATCAATTCTGGTTCTTTTAGTGGGAATGTTTTTCCAAAAATTATACAAACTTGCCCAATAGCAATGCCAACAGTTATGGGAACTTTAGCTTTATTTCAAGAAAATTTATTTCCTGAAAATATAAGAAGTGGTGAAGATTGTTGCTTATGGATTTCTATTTCTAGTAGGAATTTATTAGGAGGAATTAGTAAAGAATTATCTAAGGTAAGAATTAGAGGTGATAATACTACATTCATGAATCCAAATAAATATTCACAAGGTTTAATAAATATTACTTCTTATGTGTTAAATAACGCTTATTTAGCTAAATTTGCCCCTTTTACTATTAATTTATTATTAACAGCTGTTACACAATTGAAGATATTAGAAAGTAAAAATGAATTAGAATTATTAAAAAATGAAGATGAGTCAGAATTATTAGAGAATGAAGATAAGTCAGAATCATTAGAGAATGAAGATAAGTCAGAATCATTAGAGAATGAAGATAAGTCAGAATCATTAGAGAATGAAGATAAGTCAGAATCATTAGAGAATGAAAAAAAAGAAAAAAATGTAGAAAAAAATAATAATTACTTTACTCAATATAATTATCCTATAATAAAACAGAAAGTAAGAAAATATTACGTTAAAAAATTGTTAGAAAATAAAAAAAAAGAAGAAAATAATTATTTTATTAGTTATCTTAAAATAAAATTAAAATCATATTATTTTATTGCAAAAATATTAATTTTATTAACTATTGCTTCTTTAAAAGAAGATGGAGTGCGTGCAACTATATCTAAAATAAAGAGATGGTTTAAGAAACATAGAAGATTTTAGCTTATTCTTCCAATATTTTTACTTTTGCACCATCGCTTATTTGAGGCATGCCCTCTGTAACGATTATATCACTATCTTTTATATTATCGGAAATAATCTCGATTAAGCCATTGGTTCGTAAACCGGTTTTTACATATAGTTGTTTTGCCGTATCACCATCTATTTTATAAATGAAATTACCTTGATTATTACGTTGTATAGATTTTTCTGGTACAGCTAAATTTTCATGCGGGTTGATTATCAACTTAACATCCACATAGCTATTATGTAAGATGTTTGTATTATTTGGTAAGGCAATTTTAGCGGTTATAGTACCATTATTTGATAAATAGTGTGAAATAGCAAAAACCTCACTATGGATTTTGCCATTAACTATTGCTTTTGTACCGGCGAGGACCTTGCCACTTAAAGATTCCGGTAGCTCAATAAAAACACTTTGTGATTTATCAGCTCCTGTAATACTAAAAAGATAATCACCTATTTTTACTTCATCACCGACCATAGGCTTTATCACACCTATTTTACCATTAAAAGGTGCGGTAATTATCATGTCATTGTAGGTTTTAAGAGCCATTGTATAATTAAATTTAGCCTCTTCAAGCTCGCTTTTCGATTTTTTATGTTCTTGACTACTTACATATTTCTTTGCAAATAAAGCATCTTTTCTATTATACTCTTCCTGCTTTGTATTTAATAAAGCCTCGGCTTTTGATTTAGTAGTTTCCGCTACATCTCTATCTATAACCAGTAATATATCACCTTTTTTAACTATTTGTCCTTGCATAGCTGAAATTTTTTCAACAGTACCAGCAGCATTAGCATAATAATCACGGCTATTATTATTTTGGCATCGCCCTACAATATTAAAGACTTCATAAAGCTCAGCTATTTGTGCTTTAGTAACTTTTACTCCTGTAATTTTTTCTTCTGTTTTTTTACTTGCAATAGTAGAAAGCGAAAATAATAGGAGAATAATAGAACTAATTAGTTTTATAGGCATAATTAATATTATTTATTTAATTTTTTAAGTTCGTGATCCGTTAACCATTTATATTCTTTTTCTAGAATCTCAAATCTAATTTTTTCTAGTTGTTCGTTAAGATCAGGTTCAGGGACTATTGCAGAACCCATAAACTCAAATCCTTGGTAATTAATTTTTAGTTTACTACATGTCTTTTGTAATGATAATAAATTTTCTTCTATATCATCTATAAATATTATTGATTTCGGAGAATAATTTGTTTTTTGCAACACATATTCAAGCACAGCTCCCTTATCATATTCTGCGGTGTAAATTATCCCATCTTTTAAAATAGGATCACCATAACCGGCATTAAAATCTTTTATTATTATTTCATCATTTAAAGGTGATAATTCTTGAAGATTCAATTTTAATGAAGTTAGTTCTCGTACTCTCCACTCTATCATATCCTCAATTATACCAAATTTACCGGTAGGAAGCTTTGTAAGACCCATTGCTGGAATATTTTTTTCTTTAAGTAAAGCAAATATGGTTAAAATATCATCATTCACAAACCTAGCTTTGCGGTCTTTCAGAACTACACTCATTAATAATTTGCACTCTTTACGAGAGAGCCTTTTTTCAATGTCATTTACTAGTATTTTACGGAAATCATGTGTTAATCTAGGATTCCTCTGAATCCATCCACTAATTACTTCATCAACATCAAAAAGCACTAGGTAAGTTCCATCTGCTTTTTCTATTGCTTTTATAACTTCTTTAAAATCATGAATTTTATTTATTTTACTAAACATAATTATTTTTTTCTTTATTTAATTTTTTGTAATTAGCATTATTGTATGTATTAGCTTTTCCGTCATTGCGAGGAAAAACTATAAGTTTTGTACGTTCGCAATCTCAGGAGTCATGCTTTACGAGATTGCCACGCTCCTTATAGTCGCTCGCAATGATATGGATCAATTCCTCTAAAGAATTTGTCATAACCTTTAAGTCCTCTTCTCTAGATAGATTATGTTTTGCATCTTTAACTAATTTTAGTATTATCTGTTTACTTGTTATTTTTTCTAACAGCTTAAGAGAAATTTCATAAGGCACATCTTCATCTAACATACCATGGATTAAATGTACCGGAATATTTATATCAATTTCGTTCTTTGTCAATAGTAAATGCTTTTTTGCATCTTCGATTAATTTATAGCTAATAGGGTATCTATATTCACAACTTCTACCTGATATTTCTAGCACACTTTCTTTTTGTATTCTAGATTGATCTTTCGGTGATAGATTGTGCCAAATATCTTCAGTAAAATCAGCTGCAGGGGCTAAACAGATAAGTCCTTTAACTTTATTTGGAAACTTTAAAGCTGCAAGAAGTGCAAGCCATCCTCCCATGCTTGAGCCGACTATTATAGCTTGATCATCAATTAATTCATCTAAAACTAGAGCTACTCCTTCTAACCAACTACTAATAGTTTGATCTGTAAATTGTCCTGCAGCATGACCGTGACCAAAATTATCAAAAATAGTAAAATTATAATTGTTTTTTTTACAATAATCTATTAAATAGAGAGCTTTAGATGAATGCATACCTGACATTAAGCCGTGTAAAAAAATTACAGGTGGAATATTTGTATTAACAATTCTATAATTATTATAGACAACAAATTTGTCTTGTGTTCTAGTATAAAGCTTGTGCATTTTAAATAATTATTTAAACAGATGAAATTATAATGCCTTCATTAAATTCAAGTAAACGATACAATAAATATACTATTTTGCAAGTAGTTCCTGCTCTAGTTTCGGGAGGAGTTGAAAGAGGGACTATAGAAGTTGCAAAATATCTTAAAGTTCTTGGTCATACTCCGATTATAATTTCAGCTAGCGGTGCTTTAGTTAAAGAGTTAGATAATGAGGAAATACTACATATTCAAATGAATAGTAGTAGTAAAAACCCTTTTGTAATTCTAAGTAATGCTAGGTTAATAGCCGAAATAATCAAAAAATATAAAGTTGATATAGTTCATACAAGGTCAAGGGCTCCGGCATGGAGTTCATATCTAGCAGCAAAATGGACGAATACTAAGTTTTTAACAACCTTTCATGGTATTTATAACGCTCCTAATGATTTGAAGAAATATTATAATAGTATAATGTTAAAGGGAGAGAAAGTTATTGCCGTTTCTAATTTTGTGAAGCAACATTTACTTAAAAATTATAATGTTGATGAAAATAAAATAGTGGTAATTGAGCGTGGTGTAAATTGTGATTATTTCGATCCAGCAAATTTAACACCAGAAAGGCTTAAAAAATGTCGTGATAAATATGATGCTCCAGATAATGTACCGATAATATCGATGCCCTCGAGAATGACTAACTGGAAAGGGCATCTTGTTTTAGTAGAGGCATTAAGCAAATTAAAGCACAGAAACTTTTATTGTTTAATGGTCGGTGATTTATCAAGACATCCTAGTTTTACTAATAGAGTAAAAGAACTTATCGCAAATTTAAAACTTCAAAATAAAATTCAAATTTTTGGTAATGATTCTGATATCATAAATCTATATGGTATTTCTGACATTATTGTTTCTGCTTCGATTGAGCCTGAAGCCTTTGGGCGTACTATCATTGAAGGGCAGGCTATGGAAAAGCTTGTTATTGCCACTAATATTGGTGGAGCTACTGAAACAATAAATGATAATGTAACAGGTTTCCACGTAAAGCCAAATGATGCTGAAGATTTAGCTGAAAAAATTGATCATTGCTTATCTATTCTAAATACTGAAGAAGCTAAGAAAATTCAAACCGCCGCAAGACATACTGTAATTAATGACTTCTCTCTTGATTTAATGCTCCGAAAGAATCTTGAAGTTTATAAAGAAGTTTTAAAAAACTCCCCTAATTCAAAAACGGTGCCATAAATTTAAGATTTTCTAATAAAATCACTTATTCCTCATTCTCTATAAGTGATAAAGCAATTAATAATCTCTCTTTTTCTTTTATATTTTTATTTTACCCTTGCATTAAAGCCAGCAGGTAGCTATTTTTAATTTTATTGAATTTTTTATAAATAACTTAAAGGAAATAATTTATGTCGACAAATGGGCAAGACAGTAACGCAAATAATAATGATACAATAGAGATACAAGAAACTGAAGTGGTACCTGTAGAGACTACGAATTCTTTACAATCGGGGTTAACAAGCTTAATACCGATGGTTTTAATTTTTGCGGTATTTTATTTCTTACTGTTACGTCCACAAGAAAAACGTCGTAAAGAAAGAGAGAAGTTAGTAAGCGAAGTTAAAAAAGGTGAAGAAGTTCTAACAAATAGCGGTATTTATGGGATCGTTACTAAAGTTAGCGAAAGTGAACCTAATATTGAAGTTGAGATAGCAAAAGATGTACGTATTAAAGCTTTAAAAAGTGCTATTGTTGATATAACTAGTCGTTCTAAAGATGTAGCAGTTAAAAAGGAAGACAGTAAAAATAATAAAAAAGATAAGAAGGTAAGTGGTGCAAAATCTTCCTAAGTGGAAAATTTTCCTTTCAATTATATGTACGATTTTTGCAGTTATTTGTGCTTTACCGAATTTTACACAGGTAAAGTCCAAATATCTGCCTCATGATTCAGTAAATTTAGGGCTTGATCTTAGGGGTGGGGCACATTTATTGCTTGATGTTGATTTCGATACTTATCTCAATGACACTATGGAAAATTTAGCCGATACTTTACGTAAAAGCTTTCGTGAAGATAAAATTGGTTATAAAAATCTATTGGTTAAGCAGAATAATATTCAGTTAGAGCTGAGATCGCAGGAAGAATTAAAGCCGTTAAAAAGAATAATTAGCAAAATTGATCCTGAGATTAATGTTGAAGCAAATGACAATAGAATAAAGCTTTCCTACAGCGAATCTAGATTAAGTGAGCTACTTAATAAAGTAGTCGATCAATCTATTGAGATTGTCAGAATGCGGGTTGATAGTACTGGCACCAAAGAGCCTATACTGCAAAAGCAAGGTGATAGGCATATATTATTACAAGTTCCAGGCGAAGAAGATCCAACCTATTTAAAAAATATTTTAGGTAAAACTGCTAAGTTAATTTTTCATTTGGTTGATGAAAATGCTAATGTTGAAGAAGCAGTAAAAGGTCATGTGCCTATGGGTTCAATGCTTGTTCAAGGGGATAGAATGGGTTATTTAGTTGTAAAGAAAAAAGCTATTTTAGGTGGTGATTCATTAACAACTGCCGCAGCCTCTTTTGATCAGAATTCACAAGCAGTTGTATCATTTTCTTTTAATAGTTTGGGTAGTAAATTATTTGGTGAAGTTACTAAAAATAATGTTGGAAAGCATCTTGCTATAGTTTTAGATAATAAGCTACTTAGTGCTCCAACAATAAATCAACCAATTATGGGTGGTAGTGGTATAATCTCAGGTGATTTTACTGTTGAATCGGCAAATGAACTTGCGTTATTATTACGTGCCGGCTCGCTGCCTGCACCACTTAAAATTATCGAAGAAAGAAGTATAGGACCAAATCTTGGGGCTGATTCTATAGAATCCGGAAAAAAAGCAGGAATAATTGGTTTTGCAGCAGTTTGTATATTTATGGTCTGGTCTTATGGCTTGCTTGGTTTATTTGCAAATATAGCTTTAAGTCTTGCTATGTTATATGTTTTGGCGTTATTGTCGCTTTTCCAAGCTACCTTAACTCTGCCAGGGATTGCTGGGATAATACTTACTATGGGTATGGCTGTTGATGCTAATGTATTAATTTACGAGCGAATAAAAGAAGAGCTAAATAAAGGAACTTCCAACCTTTATGCTATTAAAACTGGTTTTGAGTCAGCTTTTGCTACTATTTTAGATTCTAACCTTACTACTCTGATTGTTGCTTTTCTACTTTATATATTTGGAGTTGGAGCAATAAAAGGCTTTGCTGTGGCATTAACAATCGGGATTATATCATCGATGTTTTCAGCAATTATTATTACTAAATTACTAATAGATATTTGGGTAAAATATTTTAAACCTAAAAAACTAGGTCTTGTATAAGATTTGAGGATATAAAAAATGCAATCAAATGTTATAAAAATTATTATTGGAGCTAGTCTATTAATAGGCGTTGGAGCATTATATTTGTTATTATCTTTAAAGACTCCTGATAAGCCTCTTGCTGGTCAGGTAAATATTTATGAAGATAATGCAGAAATCGGTGGTGACTTTGAATTAATAGATCAAAATGGTGAACTATTTAACAGTGATGAATTAAAAGGTAAATTAAGCCTTATATATTTTGGATTTACTAGCTGTCCTGATATATGCCCAACTTCTTTAAATAAAATAACAAAAGCGGTGGAAATTTTAAGCGAAAATAAGATAGATATAGTACCGGTTTTTATTACTATTGATCCAAGCCGCGATACTCCAGCAGTATTAAAGGAATATTTAAAACATTTTCATCCTAAATTTATTGGGCTTACAGGTGATGAGAAGCAAATAAGAGAAGTAGCAGATAAGTTTAAGGTTTATTATGCTAAGGCTGCTAGTGAAAATGATAATGACCAAGATTACATGTTAGATCATTCTTCTTTTACTTATCTAATGGATAAAAATGGAAAATATTTAAAGCATTTTTATTTAGATTCTGCTCCTAGCAAAATTATGGAATTTTTAAAAAGTAACTGATGAATAATTATTTGTTAGTAGCATATATATTTACCTTTTTAAGTCTAGGAGTATTGTTAGTTAGTAGCTTTATAAGTTATAAGAAAGAGAAGAAAAATATTGATGCAAAAAGGAGCAAAAAATAGGTTAATAACTATCATTATTTGCTTTTGTTCAGCAGTAATCGGAGTTAGTATAATACTTTATAATTTAGAAAAAAGTATAGTATTTTTCGTGCCACCATCAAAAATTAATGAAGTAGAGCAGGGGAAAGAGCTAAGAGTCGGTGGGCTAGTTAAAGTAGATTCAATAAATAAAATTGCAGCTGATAAAATAAGTTTTGTTATTACGGATAATATTAAAGATTTAGAGATATTCTATCAAGGTGTATTACCTGCCTTATTTCGTGAGAATCAGGGTATTATAGCTATCGGTAGATTATCGAATGGCAAGTTTATAGCAAGAGAGTTACTTGCAAAGCATGATGAGAATTACCGACCTCCGAATACTGTCATTCCCGCAAAAGCGGGAATCTAGAAAAAAATCTGTCATACTAGCTCACTTGACCGCGGTATCTCAGGACACATTCTATGGCACAAGATCCCGTGATCAAGTCACGGGATGACAATATAATTGACTGGATTCCCGCTTTTAGCTAGGAATGACAAATGAGCTATTAAATAACATAAAACAATTATAACAAAAAAATAAAACATGTTCATAGATAAAATTAAAGCAAAAGCAAATAACGACGAAATAAATGTAATTATTGAAATACCGATGAATAGTGGTCCGATTAAGTATGAATTCGATAAAGAATCAGGAGCGGTTTTTGTTGATCGTTTCATGCAAACCACAATGAGTTATCCATGTAATTATGGCTTTATTCCGCATACTCTTTCTAATGATGGTGATCCAGTAGATGTACTTGTTGTATCGCATCATCCAGTAGTGCCTGGCTCAGTAATTAAGTGCCGAGCTGTTGGGGTATTGATGATGGAAGATGAATCGGGTTTTGATGAGAAAATTATTGCAGTTCCAACCTCTAAGCTTGATATTACCTTTGATCATATCAAGGAATTAGATGATGTATGTGAGATGCTTAAGAAACGTATAGTTCATTTCTTCGAGCATTATAAAGATTTAGAAAAAGGCAAATGGGTTAAAGTTACCGGCTGGGAAAATAAAGCCAAAGCTGATAGCCTTATAGAGGAAGGGATAGAGAGAGTTGAAAAAATGTAAATTTATATTGCTTGCGTGGATTAAGAAATGCCTTTAATGTCATTCTTAGCAACGGCGGGAATCCAGGAAAAAGTCTGTCATACTGCGGCTTGACCGCAGTATCTCAGGACACATTCTATGGCACAAGATCCCGTGATCAAGTCACGGGATGACAATATAATTGACTGGATTACTGCTTCCGCAGGAATGACATATAGGACATTTTTCAATCTACGCAACAATGCCTCCCGTGGCTTGGGAACTAGATCAAGTATAAAGCGAAATAAATCGAGCCTTTTTATATTTGTACTTATGAAAACAATAAAATTATAAATTAGTGACATTATTCAGATCAGGGATTGTAGTAGCATTCTTCACATTAATTTCTCGCATATTTGGGCTTGTGCGTGAGCAATTTATCGCCTCATTATTCGGCTCTACTCAAATGGGTGATAGCATAAATGTTGCCTTTAAATTACCAAATCTATTTAGAAGAATTTTTGCCGAGGGAGCATTATCAAACGTCTTTATCCCTATTTATAATGAAAAAATGCTGATTTCTAAGAAAGCAGCAGGTAGATTTTCTGGTGAGGTCTTTACACTTTTACTACTTTCATTAATAGCTATAATAGTATTAATGCAAATATTTATGCCGCAATTAATGCTATTTATAGCTCCTGGTTTTCACGGTAAAAAAGAGAAGTTTGAGCTGACAGTATTCTTATGCCGAATCACTATACCTTACTTAATATTTGTATCACTTACAGCTTTGTTAGGTGGGATTTTAAACTCAGTAAAACGCTTTGCTGCTTTTGCTTTTTCACCTGTTATCTTAAGCGTATGTGTGATAATCTGTACATTAATGTTGGATAATTATACAGAGTCTACCATTTCAATCAGCTTATCTTTAATAATTGCTGGAATATTACAAGTCTCTTTTATGTTTGTTTGCGTTAAAAGAGCGGATTTAAGCTTTCCGTTTATTTTTAAGCCAAATGATCCAGATGTAAAAAAGCTTTTAATTAATATGGGACCGGCGACCATTAGCTCAGGCGTACAGCAATTAAACCTCTTTATCTCTCAATCTATTGCTAGCTTTATTGAGGGAGCTATATCCATACTATCCTATGCTGACCGAATTTATCAATTTCCTATATCAATAATAGGTACTAGCTTTTCAACTATTTTATTGCCTGAATTATCAAAAATATATAAATCAAATGATATAGTAGCCGCAACGAAAGTACAGAATAACGCAATTAGAATGGGGTTATTTTTATCGCTGCCTGCGACTTTTGGAATTATAATTTTATCGCATCCTATTATTAACGTGATTTACGAAAGAGGCGTTTTTACTTCCCTTGATACTACAAATACGGCTGAGGCTATTTCTGCGTTTGCTTTAGGGCTGCCTGCTTTTATTTTGGCAAAAATTCTAACCCCCATTTTTTATGCTAATAGTGACACTAAAACACCTCTGAAAATAACTCTATTTTCAATAATAATTAATACTAGCATGAATTTATTATTAATGGATTCTTTAAAGCATATCGGTATTGCAGTTGGTACTTCTATTGCAGCTTGGTATAATTTAGGTTTATTATATAGCTATACTAAAAAGCAAAATATGCTACATATAGAGCAGGATATAAAATCTTTTTGTATTAAAGTTTTATTATGCTGCATAATTATGTCTATTATGATTGGCTCAATAAAACATTATTTCTTAGAATATTTTTATTCGGAATATTTGCTGATTAAAGTTTTTGCATTAGGAGGTACTATTACAATTGGCATTATAGTCTTTTTTGGTGTAGCTTATTTATTAAAAGTAGTTAAGCATGTTAGAAAGTAGTAAAAATAAATCAAATTATCAAGATTTGCTAAAAACTCTAGCAATCATAGCCATGATCATTGATCATATAGGTTTGTATCTATATCCTGACCTTATTATTTTGCGAATAATTGGTCGTACTGCTATGCCGGTTTTTTGCTGGCTATAATTTTCACGATAAGCCAAAATTACGAGTAATAATATGGGGTGTTTTATTACAAATTTACACTACAATATTATTCAAGCAGTTTATCACCACAAATATTTTAATCTCTATTTATTTAGGGCAGTGCTATATTTATTGTTTTCGTAAGTCGCTAACTCGTTTCTTCTATAGCGGCTACTGCCATGTTATTATAATGGTAATATTATGGTATATAAGTTGGGCTATCATTGATTATGGTACAATTGTAACTGCAATTATGATACTTGGATTTATTGCAAAACATGAACCCAAAAATCTCAAACTTTCTTGTTTTGTAACAATTCTTATTACTTTAGCACATTCAGCTTTTTTCACTCTTAATACTTCTTTTAGCGATTTTAATTTCTCAAATTTTGACGAAGCAATCTAGTAAAAAAATACTAAAATCAGTACTTTTTTACTATTTTTTCTGGATTGCCGCACTCATTTCATTCGCTCGCAATGACGATTTGAGAGTCATGTAACAACGCCGGTTTTTCCTCTCAATGGCTTCTAAATACTCATCTCACTATTCTACTCACTAAATTCTATTCTATCTGTTTTAATCGCTTGGAATTATTGGTTTAAAAAAAATTAAATTGTTAAATAAAGAAATCAATATATAATACTAAAAAATTATATTTGAGATAAAAATGAGTTTAAAATCCACTTTTCTTGATACGCCTCTTGGTTCGATGCTTGCTATTAGTGATGAAGAGAAACTTTATTTGCTTGATTTTGCTGAAAGTAAAGGCTTAGAACGTAAAATTAAAATTCTTAAAGTTAAGACTAAATTGCCTATTATTGATGGCAATACCAAACCTATTTCATCAGTTGAAAAAGAACTTAAGTCATATTTTGACGGCAATTTACAAAAATTTAATACATCTTTACGCCTTGTAGGAAGCGAGTTTCAGAAATTAGTATGGGAAAAGCTAATGAATGTGCCATATGGCGAAACAAGAAGCTACTTTACACAAGCTAAGGCAGTGGGTAAAGAAACTGCTTATAGAGCTGTTGCAAATGCTAACGGAGCAAATAGATTTGCTATAATTATTCCATGTCACCGCATTATTAATAACAATGGTGAGCTTGGGGGTTATGGTTCAGGATTACATCGTAAAAAATGGCTTATCGAGCATGAAAGAAAATTTACAACAAATTAGGAATATCCTGCTTGATTCCGCAACTATTCCTGCAGAACGCTTAACAATCTTTTTTAAAACTAAAGAAGGGCAGTATGGTGAGCATGATAGATTTATAGGCGTGACTGTGCCTACTTTACGTAAAATAGCTAAAACTTATTATAATTTAAGTAAGGATGATTTAGGCGGGCTTATTAAATCAAGATTTAATGAAGAAAGACTTTTAGCATTAGTTATCCTTATCAATCAATATCAAAAAGCTTCTGATAATGATAAGAAATTTTTTTATGAATTCTATATAGATAACACAAAATATGTTAATAATTGGAATTTGGTTGATGCTTCAGCTCATTATATTATCGGAGCTTATTTATGGGGTAAGGACAAAGAATATCTTTTTAAATTAGTAAAATCTGAAAATCTTTGGGAAAGAAGAATAGCAATAGTTGCAACTTGGTATTTTATTCGCAAAAATGAACTCAATTTAACTTTTAAAATAGCACAATTATTACTGAATGATAAGCACGATTTAATTCATAAAGCGGTAGGGTGGATGCTACGTGAAGCAGGAAAAAAGGACGAAAAGCAGCTGATAGATTTTCTAAATCAACATATATCGCAAATGCCTAGAACTACATTGCGTTATGCGGTTGAGAGGTTTATGCCGGAAATACGTAGGTATTATATTCTAAAAAACTAGATTTATATAAAATTTATGCTAGTATTTTATAAAACTATTAAAAGGTGTTAATTATGATAAAAACTTTATTGGCTGGTTTCATAGCTTTTGCTAGTATAACAAGCTATGCTAGTCCTAATACTCAGCCAGCCCAAAATACTAACCCTACAGATTCATCTACTACTTTATCTACGTTAAATGCAGCAGGAGCTGTACAATTTGCACAACCTTGGGTAAGACCTACAACAAATGTTAATAATGTACTAAGCAATTCTGCTATGTATTTCACATTAGTAAATACTAGACCGGCTAGCTATAATATAGTTAATATATCTTCAGATCAAATAGGTAGAATAGAGATGCACCAAACAGTTACCGACAGTAATGGTGTTAGTCAAATGGTGAAAGTAGATTATCCGTTTTTAATTTCTGGTAATCTTAACGTTGGTTTTGTACCTGGAGGTATGCATATAATGCTTTATGATATAAGGAAAGATCTAAAAGTTGGTGACACAGTTGATATAACTTTTTTCTTTGATGATAATAGTGTAAAAACTGTTACTGCTCAAGTGGCAAGTAATAACCCGTATCCTCAACAGTAAAATAAGATTTTTAATAGCCCGTCATTGCGGGAAGGTATTGCCCGCATGGATCATTTTCTCGTCATTGCGAGGAAAAACTGTAAGTTTTGACAAAGCAATCTTATCATTATTTCCTGAGATTGCCACGTCGCTTTGCTCCTCGCAATGACGACTCTCGATCTACGCAAGCAAGCCTTAAGCGGGAATGACATATAATAATAACTTTTCAGTGCTATTCTATTTTATGCATATAACTATTGCATAATTGTATTAGTTCTTCTTTATATCTTGGTTTTTGTAAATGTCTACTTTTTAAGTTTAGATTTTTAAAATCTTGCTCAGTTAAAGGTAGATATTTACACAACTTCATTAAGTCTTCATCTGAAATGAAATGTTTTCGTGGAATATTTATAGTTTGGGCTTTTTCTTCACGATAGGCTGCAAGCATTTGTATTTTAGTATTAAAATCTTTAATCTTAATTCTAAATTTTACTTTTTTCCAAGCATCTTCGGGTTTTACTTCATAGTTTTTAATATTAAATAAAAACTGAAGCATGGATTGATATTGATTTGTTAAATTATTATCCAAAATTATCTTATTTAGTTGTTTATATATTTTGTCCAAATATTCAACATCTAAAAACGCATAATTCAGCATATCTTCAGTAATAGGGCGTTTTAACCAGTTAGATTTTTGATGTGTTTTATCAATATTGATTTTGAAAAGTTTATAACAAATATCATCATAGCTTAGTTGACTACCAAGACCACAAACATTTGCAGCAACTTGTACATCAAAAATATTAGAAGGTAGAGTCTTAAATAAATTATAAAAAATTTCGAAATCTTCACGAGGTGCATGAAATATTTTAATAATATTATTATCTATAAGTAACTTGTTAAAGACATTTAAATCTAGGTTATTTATTGCATCAATTATTATGCTGCAACCCTCTGCTTTTACTTGGATTATACTAAGTTTAGCGTAATAGGTATAACGACGTTCAAATTCTGTATCTATACTCAACCATTTTTTGGTGGATAATTCCCTACAAAACTCTTCTAATACTTTTTGACTATTAATAATTTGCATAAATGAAGCTATTTACAAAGCTCCAATAATTTTTAGAAAAAGATTGGTATGAGATAAAGATAATACTACTTCGAGACCAATTAATATAATAATAATCCACTCAAGTTTAGTAGAATGTTTATAATTAAGGTCATTTGAAAGGATATCGAGCAACTCATGAATCATATTAAGGCGATGATTCATTATATTTTGTCTTATTTCTATGTCTTGAAATTCTGCCGTCATAAGATATAAAGGCTCATAGCTGGGACGACGCCAAAAAAATTCAGGAGTATCGAATATATCGCTATGTAAGCTAATTGAATAGCGTTCACTAAACAATATACCTATTTGTTGTAATATTTCTTTTTTAGAGAGTGATACACTACCGGTTCTAGCTAATTCCTGTTGTATAGGAGTGGTTTGAGAGATCAAATTACTCACAGATTGCTCAAGAACGCTAAGCTTAACAGATTGGGCAAGTGCATGAGAAATAGATAGCTTAACAAATACCGATTTATCAGCTAAAATTATTTTGTTTTTTTCTTCGTCAATAAAAGTTTTTTCGTGTTCTTCATTATATTCAAAATAAATATAATCGGATACAGGTTCAGCAAGTCTATTTATCGTTACTAAATCAGTATCATTTAAAATTACTTTTTCCTGAATTTCATCACCACCCCAAATAGTTACACAACCAAATGGAAAGAAAAATATATCTATATAATCAGAATCTTTATTTATTTCTTTCCGAATATATAAAACATCATCAAAATGCTGAGGTTCAAGCCCTATCTTTTTTAAATTAGTAACTAGATCACTCATCTTATATTCAGAAGAAACACAGTAAGATGAACATCTCATAATTATTTAAGTTTAATTTACATAAATTTAAAGTATAGTGGTTACAATGTATTAAAGTCAATAATATTATAATTATGTACGAAATATTAAACAATAGAGAGGTTATTAAAATAGCGGGTTCGGATTCGTTAAAGTTCCTGCAAAACCTTACAACTAATGATATCAATAAGAGTAATTATTGTTATACTTATTTACTTAATAATCAAGGTAGATATTTATTTGATTTCTTTGTATATGTACATAATATTGAAGAAATTTATATTGATATTGATGAGAAAAGTAAAACTGCCTTAATAGATCACTTAAATTTTTATAAGTTCCGCTCTAAAATAGAAATAGTAGATTGTAAAGATGAATATAAAATTGCTTATTTTCATCAAGAATTAAATATGGATTCGTTAGTCACAGCTCGTGATCCTCGATATAATTTGCTGGGATTTCGCTCAATAACACTAAGCCAATCATGTCATTCCCGCATAGGCGGGAATCTAAGTAAAAAATTATATTTAGATGATAAATATAATTTTGCCATAATAGATGGGGTAGATGATCTAATTGTTGGTAAATCTATACCCACTTTATATGGTATTGAGGAGCTAAAGGGAGTTAGCTATGATAAAGGTTGTTATGTAGGGCAGGAAGTTATTTCAAGGGCTAAATATCAAGGTGTTATACGAAGAAAGATATACAAAATTATAGCTGAGGAAGATTTATCATCTTTGATTAAAGATGAGGAAATACTTGCAGGAAATGATTCAATAGGCATAATATGTTCCAGCTATCAAAATAAAGCTATAGCTTTAGTTAAAGAAGAGAAATATCTTGCTAGTAAGGAAGAAGATATTAATGTGGGAGGGGTTAAGGTAGATTTATCTTTGGCTCCTTGGTATGGTTAAGACTAAAACGTCATTGCGAGGAGAGGCAACACATCGACGAAACAATCTCAGGTGTCCTGCTTTACAAGATTGCTGCACTCATTTCATTCGCTCGCAATGACACAATAATAAAACATATAAATATGAATAATAATTCTCCAAAAATATCAATAGTTTTACCGGTTTATAATAGGGAAAAATTATTGCCGAAAGCTATTGAAAGCTGCCTTAATCAAACATTTAAAGATTTTGAACTTATTATAATTGATGACTGCTCTAAAGATAAAAGCTTTGAAATAGCAAAGGAATATGCAAAGCAGGATCAGCGTATCAAAGTAATAAGAAATGAGCCTAATAAAAGATTGCCAGCTAGTCTTAATATTGCTTTTAAGGAGGCTAGGGGGCAGTATTTTACTTGGACTTCTGATGATAATCTTTTGCATGAAAATGCTTTAGCAAAAATGAATGATGTTTTAGATAATTCACCGGATATAGGGCTTGTTTATACCGATTATACTTTAATTGATGAGCAGGGCAAAATAGGGGCACGGCTCTATCAAGAATCTCCAGAATTTCTACCTATTCGTGATTGTGTCGGGGCATGCTTTCTATATAGGGCGGATATAGCAAAGATGGTAGGCGGATATAACGAAAACATGTCCTTAGTTGATGATTACGAATATTGGCTTCGGTTTGGGCTTGTTACAAAGTTTGCTCATATACCAGAGTCGCTATATTTTTATATGGTGCATGATCAGAGCCTAACAACTGAGCGTAAAGCAGAAGCCCAAAAAGCTAAAAAAGCTTTGAAAGAATTATTTAAAGATAAATATACTATTCCCAATAAGATTAAGCCTATAGATGATTTATATAACTGGTTTATTGAGGATAAAAATTTAAATTCTTATCTCAAATTATTAAAAATAATAATTTGTAACCCTATAATTACCCTTTCTTATATTCTAAAAAACCTTAAAAGAATTAGATAAATTTTTATTGATAAAAGGGTATTATTGGGTATTATGTTATTCACTGTCATCCCGTGGCTTATCCGGCTTTGTTGCATGGATCAGTTCCACCATTGTCATCCCGTGATTTATGAACTAGAGCCAGTTAAAAATACTAATAAAATTAGTATTTTTTATTATTTTCTGGATCTAGTTAGCAAGCCACGGTATTGTAAGAAAAGAAAGTGATATAATATAAGTTATAAATGTAATATAAACATTTATAAGAGAGTGTTAATACCCTATATAATGATATAGGGTATTAAGCGGGCGTAAGCGACCGTCACGGTATAGTAGGTTTTATACGACCGGAGTCATCAAGGTACTATAGCCCGACTCTCGAGAAGTTTGAATAGTTGGAAGGGATGCGATAAGCACGCCCGATTACAATCCTAAACAATATAAAATCTCGAGGTACATATGATAAAATATCACAAACATATAGGAATTGATATAGGAAAATATAATTTTGTAGTAGGAATAGAGGGCATAAAAGATACAAAAGAATATGAGAATACAAGTTTCGGTATATTTGAATTTATTAATGATAATAAGGATATTTTAGCAAACTCTCTAACTGTAGTTGAAACAACAGGCGGATATGAACTAGAGTTATTGTATAGCTTATGTGAAAGAGGTTATGTAGTACATAGAGCAGATGCAAGAAAGGTAAAGAATTTTATCAGATCATATGGTAATAGTGCAAAAACAGATAAGTTAGATGCTAAAGCATTAGGATTATATGGTAAGGAGCGAGCAGATAAGCTTGAAGTATTTAAGCCTGAATCAAAACAAAATATACAATTATTTCGGTTAGTACAAAGACGGAATGATTTAAAGCAAATGTTAGTTGCCGAAAAGAATAGATTACAACAAGCAAATACAGATAAGTTTGTTAAAAATAGCTGTATAAATATGATAGATGTTTTAAGTAATCAAATTACAGAGATTACTAATCAGGTAGAAGTGATTATATCATCAGATCAGCTGTTAAAAGCAAAGCATGAGATATTGAAAGAGATAAATGGCATTGGTAATATAGTTGCTTTTGAGTTATTAATATTATTACCGGAGTTAGGGAAGTTAACAAGACGGCAGATTGCTTCTCTTGCAGGGCTTGCTCCAAAAGCTAATGATAGTGGTAAATATCAAGGATATAGAAAGGTAGGACATGGTAGAGCAGGAGTCAAGCCTATACTATTCCTTGCTGCTATGTCAGCCCGTAATAGCAAGACTTCTGGTTTAAGACTCTTTTATGAGCGACTCATTAACAATGGTAAAAAGAAAATGGTCGCTCTTACCGCTTTAATGCGTAAAATTATTGTCATCGCTAATGCTAAATTAAAATCTCTTCTTTTTAATTTAAAACATAGTTGATGACACCGTACGTGCTTTTCAAGCTCTACAACAAGCTGGACTAAATAAATATATTATATGCCAAATCACGATTTCCTACATTCATTAAATGAGCAGCAACAAAAAGCAGTTCTTCATACCGAGGGACCTCTTCTTTTGCTTGCAGGAGCAGGAACTGGTAAGACGAAAGTACTAACCTCAAGAATTGCAAATATTATTCATCAAAATTTAGCATCCCCGCAGAATATTTTAGCTGTTACTTTCACGAATAAAGCAGCAAAAGAGATGCAGGAAAGAGTCCATAATTTGGTTAGCTCTTACGGTCTTAATATTGGTACTTTCCATTCAATGGCAGCAAGGATATTGCGTGATCAAATAGAGCATTTAAATCTCGGTTTAAATAGCAGATTCACTATTATTAGCCAAGATGATCAACTAAGATTAATTAAAGATATAGTAAAGCTCAAAAATATTGATACTAAAAAATATGCTCCTAAACTAATACATATCGTAATTTCACGTTGGAAAGATCAAGGTTTATTGCCAAATAAGCTTTCAAGCTCTGATACTAATTTACCTTTGCAACGTGTAGCAAAACTTGTTTATGAAGAATATCAGCAAAATTTACTGATCTCTAACGTAGTGGATTTTGGGGATTTACTGCTTTATAATAATGAGCTTTTCATTAAAAATCCTGACATACTAAAACATTATCAAGAAAGATATCGTTATATTTTAATTGATGAGTATCAAGATACTAATGTCGTGCAATATTTATGGGCAAGAATGCTTGCAAGCTTAAGTAAAAATATCTGTTGTGTTGGTGATGATGATCAGTCTATTTATGGTTGGCGTGGTGCAGAAGTTGGTAATATATTACGTTTTGAAAAAGATTTCTTAAATGCCACAATTATTAAGTTAGAGCAGAATTATAGATCAACTCTGCCAATTCTTGCGGCTGCTTCAAATGTTATCAATAACAATAAAAATCGTCATGGCAAAACCTTATGGACTGATAAGGAAAGTGGTGAAAAGATCAAGATTATATCTTGTTGGAATGATAAAGAGGAAGCAAGATATATTGCCGCCGAAATAGCTAGATTAGTGCGAGAGGGAAGATATAGTGCAGGAAATATTGCTATATTAGTGCGAGCAGGATTTCAAACTAGAAGCTTTGAAGAAGCCTTTATAAATAGTGCTATGCCTTATAAGATTATCGGAGGTCTTCGGTTCTATGAGCGTATGGAAATAAGAGACGTACTTGCTTATATCCGTATTGCCTTAAACCAAAATGATAATTTAGCATTAGAGCGTATTATTAACGTACCGAAAAGAGCAATAGGGGCAGTGACGTTAAATAAAATTAAACTATATGCTATAGAAAAAAATATCTCTAATTTCGCTGCTATTAAAGAAATGCTAGAAGATGGTGAGATAAAAACAAAATCCTATGAAACTTTAAAAGATTTAGTTACCAAAATTAGTAATTGGCATGAAAGATTTAGCTTTGATGCTCCAATAAATGTAACTAAAGCAATACTCGATGATTCTGGATATTTAGAAATGCTTCAGGAAGAGAAAACTGAAGAAGCTTTAGGTAGAATTGAGAATATTAACGAAATGCTAAGAGCTATTGCTGAGTTTAACGATATTCACGATTTTATCGAGCATTCTAGCTTAGTTATGGAAAATGAGAGTCTTGAAACTAGCTATGGTGGTTCTGTAACAATAATGACACTACACGGTGCTAAAGGACTTGAGTTTGATGTAGTATTTTTGCCAGGTTGGGAAGAGGGGGTGTTTCCGTCTCAAAGATCTTTAGATGAAGAGGGTGAAAAAGGTTTGGAAGAAGAACGCCGCATTGCTTATGTTGGTATTACTAGAGCTAAAAAAGAGCTTTACATTACCCATGCTGAAAGCCGTAAAATATTCTACGAAATAGTCAGATCATACCCATCAAGGTTCTTAGCTGAAATCCCAGAGGAAATTATTATCCGCACATCTTCTATAAAAAAATATGATTCTTTTTACAAATTTTAACTATTTTTTTTTTCTAGAATTTAAAATTAATTTGGCATTTTTTCTATTATGTTTATTATTATTTAAAATAAATTAAAAAAGGAATAATATGATAGAGAATTTAAAAGCGGATGATAGAGTTCAGGAAATGGAAGATATAATTGATATTCAAGAAAAGGACTTAAATATTGATGATCAGAACCAGCAATTATCAAATAGAAATGTAGTAAACGGTAAAATCAACGATATTACAGGAGTAATTAGAAAGTTTAATCAATATCAGTCATTAGTACCTAAAGATCTTTCTTTTTTTGATCAACCGCTTCAATATGTACAAAATTTTGGTGGAGCATTAGATTTAGGTTATGATCTTATAAGATCCTATCTTAAAGAAGAAAAAATTCAAGATTTTGTTGATAGCATAAATGAAAATGCAAAACAAAATGCTGCAATAACTACAAAGCAAAATAGAGATAAGATTAAACTTTATGCTGCAAAAATTGAAGCCAATCTAAAAGGATTTAGACCAGGTTTAGATTTAGAATCAATGAAACTTGTACTAAATGAATTTAATGATCAAGATATAAGTACTTTAACAAATGCAATTAATGAATCATTAGTTGAAGTGAGCAATAATAAGATTCCTGCAAAAGGATATACTGAAAAACTGCTAGAAGCAGTTACAAAAAAATTATCTAATTCTTTCTCACAACAAAAATTGCAACAATGTAAGGAATTTATTCAAAGTGGGCAAAAAAATAAAAAAACATACACAGAATCGGAAATGGATAGAAAAGAAATTTCTAAAGCAGCAGAAGATTCGATAAATCAACTGACCGAAAGGTTAGATAAAAATACTCGCAAAAGTAAAGCGTTAGAACCTGTAGTAAAGCTTTTTTCCTCTTTATATGAAAGTGCAAATGAAAAACTTATTGAAAAAACAGGAGCAATTTTAAAGAATTTAGATTCTGCTTATCTAACTGAAAATAGTCCTAAAATAGTCTCGGAGCTAAAAGAAATTAATGACAAAGGTACTTCTCTTTGGGAAAAGTTTAAGTCAATTTTTACAGGTAAAGATTATTTAGAGGAAAGATTAGAACAATCAGTAAATAAATATGCAGCGTTAAGTGATGAACATGTAAAAAAAGAAATTGATAATAAAATCTTTTCAAATGCTTTAACAAACGAACAAATTGCTGTCGGCTTAACAAAATTAATGAATAAAACTGTTGAGCCAAAAGAAGTTAATAATCCTAATCTTAATTTAGTTGAAATAAGAAAAGCAAATCCTGAAATATTTGATAAATTATTATTTGCCAACCAATCTCAAACATCTTCAAAAGACAAACCTGATATTCATCAAGAGAATCAGAAAGTAAGAACAAGAGGACCTGGTCTTTAATTAGCCTTCTTTCCAAGCTGTGAAGATTTTTAAAAATATCTTAAAATAGGATATGTATTAGAAATCTTCATAGAACCTATCTTAGTTATTTTACATCGTTAATTTTTTAAATATTTCTATCAAAAGATAAAAAAGTTGCAAATTATGGAATTTTGATGTCTAATATATCAAATGTTTTAATAATATAGGTAACATATGGCTATAAAGTTACAAGAAGCACAGCATGAGGTTAGGAGTAAAGATAAAGAAAATGATTTAATACAATTATTAAGAAACGACCTAAAAAAAACAAAAAACTATTTAGTACAGTGGTTAATCAACGAGGGATTTAAAAAAAAAGAAATTAATGTAAATGATCCTGATGTAAAAAAAACAATTGAAAATCTAATATATTTTGATCCTGATGACCCTAAAAATATATCTTCTGATCCTAGTAAAAAAAATGATGTTAAAAGTATTATTGCAACTATAAAAAATAACAACAAACAAATAGCAAAATGGGAAAAAGAAGGATACAATCCTCAAGCTTTAAAAGAAATTAAGGAAGAAATGGAAAAACTTCCTAAGCAGCTAGAAATGGAGTTATCAAGTCAAAAAAATGTAGATAATCTTGTAAATGAACGTGTAAAAAACCGTATATTTATGTATGCTAATTTTGCTAAAGAAAACCAACCAATATTTAAAGATGAAAAAGACGCTCTTATAAATAAAATAAGTAAGTATGTAGAAATATCGCAAGATACGGTTTCAGTTTTATTACAAAATGAAAAGTTATTAGATCCGTTAGTGCGGCAAATTACTAAAAATGCTAGCGATTTTTTTGGTAAAGATGGAGCTAACGTTAAAAATGTATGCGTTTTAGATGAGAAAAAGTTGACTGATGAAAATATCCTTAAATTTACTTATGAAACTAATCATGCTATTAAGTCGTTTGAATCAGTACAAAAAGGGATTAATAACTTAGATGTTACAAAAAATAAGCAGGTCACAGAAACATTATTATCTAAATTAGATACAGATTATATAACTAAATATAATAACACAATAATCAATGAGTTACAGGCAGTTAGTAATAAAGGCACTTCTTTTTTAGAAAAAATACAAGCAGTTTTTACAGGAAAAGATTATTTGGGAGAAAAATTAGATAATATTTTAGATACTCATATTAAGGCAAATAACAAGCATATAGATAATAAAATTACTACTCTTTCAAAAGGTTTAAAAAATAATGAATTTGTTACGGGTTTAAAGCATTTTATAGATGAAAATACAAAAAAAATATCAGACAACTCTAAACTTCGAAATGTAAATCTCAATGAAATACATAATAATAAAGCTGCTTTAGTAGAGCTTAGAAAAATTAATCCGCATAGATTTGATCAAACAGTGTTTGAAGACTCAAAACGCCTTGCTTTAAAGTCTAAGCCTCAAAATATCAAAATTGATTCACCCACAGCTACGCCTAATCTTTCTAATAAAAAAGGTCAAAATATAGTTAGATAAATATTATTATCTTGCTAAGCTTTTAGACCCAGCTTTTAGTTTTTTATCTTCTGCTAAAGCTTTGAATATTTTATCTAGGTCATTATTTTTTTGTAAAGCTTTCTCTGATATTTTAAAGAGCTTTTGTTTTAACTTTTCATAATCATAAGTTTTTTCTTTCTTATTTTTACCTTTAGTCGTTTTATCTTCTGGAACATTTATTATTGTTTCAGTAGGAATATTATCTTTAACTTTTTCCTTTTTATTAATTTTAAATATATTCTTTAGCTTCTTTTTCATACATATTCTTCCATTAAAATTCTAAATCTAAAACCCTAATTAGAATAAATATCTAACGCTATAATATTTTCGTGCATCCTTACTACTGGTTGACTATTAACTAACATATTAAACTATTAAGATTTGTTAACCATATTGTAATAAAGCTATAGTATATTGTCAATGTTTAAATAATCTTAATGCTTACAGCTACTTCCATGAACATGAGGAGGATGCATTTTTATATATTTCAGCATTTTTTTAAGCAAAGTGTCACGTTTTAGTTTAGATAAGTGATCTAAAAAAACTTTGCCATTTAAATAGTCTACTTCATGCTGAATTACTGTTGCTAAAAAATCTTGTGCTTCTAATTCCTGTTTGTTACCATGATAATCAAGGTAATTTATCTTTATTGCCTTTGATCTGGTAATAGGTGCTTCTATTCCTGGAAATGATAAAGATCTTTCCATAAATGTTTGTTTGTCACTTGAGAAATAAGTTATTTCCGGATTAATAAAAATAATAGGTGATGATTTGTTATTCTCATGCAAATCAACTACTGCTATACGCTTTAATATACCTACCATATTAGCACCAAGCCCTACAGCTCTTTCTATCTGCATAGTATTAAGCATTTTGTCTATAATAGTACGAATATTATCATCAACAACTTCTATAAGTTCTCCTTGCTTCTTAAAGATATCGTTTGGAGCGTAAACTATTTGATAGTAAGGTTTTTCTTGGTTCATAATATTCGATCATTTAATAATAATGGTTGATAATATATTTTGATTATAAGGTTCTTGCAAGTGGTAAGAGCGTCTTTTGCTAGGATATTTTGTTGGGTTTGCATAAGTATCCTCTGTAATCCTTTTAATATTTTTAACTCCTGTTTGCTTAAGCTGTAATTCTACAAATCCTGGTAAATCAAACATATAATGATTTTCTTTTTTTGAATTTATGAAGAATTGCTTATTATTAATATCTTTATCTAAAAAAGCTTTATAATATTCTGCATCAACTTCATATGATCCTTGAGCTATAGCAGGACCTATTAGTGCAGCCAAATTTTTTGCACCTTTTTCTATCATCTTATTAACTATGTTATGGATAATATCGTTTATAGCACCTTTCCATCCTACATGTGCTGCTCCAATTATTTTACCATCACCGCTTGCAAGTAATACTGGTACACAATCTGCCGTTTGCACTGCTAGAACTAAATTTTTTCTAGTAGTAATACTGCCATCAGCTTCAGGTATGATAATAGAATTATTATCTGCATCAATAATATCTATACCGTGAACTTGATTTAAAATTAGAATATCTTCTGCTTTAAAATAATCAGTTATGGCTTTTTTGTTTCTTATTATTTCTATTTCATCTATAGAATTATTTTTTTTTACATATCTATGACTAGAATCCTTGAATGTTCCGTCAAAAATTTTATAATATACTAGTCCGTTTATTAGTGCTTCCATGCAAATATCCTATAATAATTTTATTAATACCTTATCTAATAACCTACAAAAAAAGAAACAGCTAGAAAAGATCATTTTCCAATTTCATAAAGATTATAATTTAATACCTATTATCGGGGTAGAGATAGAGTTTTATTTAAGCCCTAATATTGATATATCTAAATTTGAAATACTTGCAAGAAAATATTTAACGAAGTTTAAAATTTCTAAAATAAAAAAAGAAAAGGGTAATAATCAATTCGAAATAGATCTTCCTCCCTCCCATGATTTAGTAAATTATGCAAAAATGATACTTAAAGTTAAAAATACTTTAACAAAAATAGCTGAGTATTTAAATGGTCATACGGATTTCTCTCCTAAACCTTTTTTAAATGATTATGGAAATAGTATGCATTTCCATATAAGTTTTGATATAGAATCTGGCGATCATATAATTCTAGCAGCACAAGGTTTATGCCATTACATGCTAGATACTCTACTTGCTTTTATGCCGCGTAGTATTGATTATTTACGCCTTGACAAAGATTTTATGGCACCGACTCATGTATCTTATGGAGGAAATAACAGAAGTGTAGCTATTAGAACTCCAAATGTTGCTCCTAAACGTTTAGAGCATCGCTTATCTTCTCCTGAAACTGATCCTTACATAGCAATTTTTACTATTTTAAAGTCTATATTATTATCTTTAAAATTTCCAAATTCAATTAAAAAGACAGAAAAGATTTATGGAAACGCTTTTGATCCGCAATATAATTTAACACCATTACCAACGTCAGCTCAGGAAAGTTTTAAGCTATTTAAACCAGAGTTTTTTAGATAATTGCTGATTCTAATAATGGTATCGAATATATAAAAAGTGCTTTAAGTTACTCTACGACTAAAGTAGAGTAAACTGATAAAATAAAGTTAGAAAATATGCTTAAAGCAAGTTTAAGTCTTAAAATAGAAAAGAAAATTATTGGAAGTGTAGCACATCACTAATAGATTAATATTAAAAAATTAAGATAACTTCTTTGTTACATATTCTAATAAATAAGGAGTGATATATCTTTCTTCAAGTTACTATCCATTAGAGGCATAAATATTAGCAAGTTCTACGTAATTTTTTACATTATCTTGCATCTCTTCTAGCTCTTGATCTGTTAAATATCTAACGAATTTTGCAGGGCGACCCATCCATAATTCTTTAGATTTAATTATTTTTTTAGGAGGTACAAGGCTTCCTGCGGCAACAAAAGCATATTCTTCTATTACTGCATAGTCCATTATTGTGCTACTCATACCAATAAAGGCATTATTACAAATAATACAAGCGTGAATAAGCGATAAATGACCAATAGTTATGTTATCGCCTATTTCTACAGGACCATTAAACCTTGAAGTATGAATTACGCTGCCGTCTTGTACGTTAGTATTATCCCCTATCTTTATATGGTTTTAATCAAGCTATAAGTTTAAGTAGCAAACTTAGTCAAGAATTAATACAGGAAGCAATTAGTAATAATGATTCTGAGCTAATATTGGCTGGAGTTGTAAGTTTGGAAATTAATTTATTGTAAAAATTTAATTTGAGAGGATGTTTTTATGAAGTCTAACAATCAAAAAGAACTTAAAAAGCTACAAGAAGAATTAGAAGTAAGTGAATTTGGTATAGAAATGGATGAAGAAGATGCTAGTGCATATTTTAAAAAAGCAAGTGTGCTAGTAAAGATGTTTAGGCTTACCGACAATAATGAATACATTACCGAGGCAAGAAGATGTTATGATAAATCTGTAGAGTTAGCACCTGAAGATAAAATTTATTTAACAGATCGAAGTAAATTTTTTGTAAGTATAGGTGAAAATAGTCTTGCTGTTGATGATATAAGAAAGTTAAAAAATTTGCCTGTAGATAGTAATTATGTATTAGAGACATATATACAGAATACTATAGATGATATAACACGATTAGATACAATACAAACTACAATTACTAAGCTGCTAGGTGAAGAAAAAATAGATAAAGATCTAGCGGATGCATTAATTGCCCATACAGATATCACTGCCAGGCTAGTAGTACAAGTAGGCACTCACAGCAATGTACTAGCTAATCTCAGCAATGAGATAATTGAGCTGAAAGATTTAATAGCTAAATTATATAAAGGTGAAAAAGATTCAAAGAAAGAGATTAAAAAATTAAAGCAAAAAACCGCCAATTTTGAGATTCAGTTAAAAATAAATACTACGATTATTCAAGACCATAAAAAAATTCTAGAAAATAGTGATTTAATAGATGAATTTCAAACACGAGAGGATTTAAAGAAAATTCAAAATCCTGAATTGCAAGCTTATTGCAAAACTTTTTACTGGAGTATGGTTAATTTATTTAATGCTTATAAAATATTAAGCAATGATTTAATTAAAGGGAATATATATAAAAACGAGCCAATTGCTAATAAGCTGTTGATAGGAGCAGCAGAAAAAACTTTAAAACTTGGAGGAACAATAGCAGCTCACGGAATACCGTTGTTGGGTGGCATAGTAGCTTTTACCGCTGAAACAACAGCTGAAATTATAGAAAGCATTTATGAAGCAGTAAAAAGCAATGAATTTTATAACGAAGTTAATAGTATTAATTTAGTTATTCAAGACAAATTTCAGCTGCTAGATAATATGAATTTGAAATTAGTAAAATTAGCATTATCTATCACGCAAATCAAGGAAGATGCAATATTACATCCTCAAAAATCAAATCCTACTAAACTACAAGCACGCTTGGAGTGGTTTCAAGATAAGGTTGGTAGTATCAAGAATAAACTACTCCCTTCTACAGAGCTGTATAATAAAGATAATTATAGTGTACAATTAGCATTACAAGATGTTACATTATTGATGCTGTATTTACATAAAAATCATAAAGCTATAATACAAGAAAATACACCGCTAGAAGAACAGCTTGAAACTATAGTAACTCAAGGTGGGTTAGATAAGTTGCTGATAGATGTGCAAGAAAATGATAAGTTTATTGAGATAGAACAACGGATCGGTCAAAAAGTATTAGATAGTATTCATATAAAGGCAGGAGAGGGCAATTGGGATAGTACAAGTCATATTCCTTTTAACAATTTGTATAGGTATCGCAGCTAATAAAAGTAAGCAAAATTTAGAATGTGCCAAAAAGTTTAGTAAAACTTATGAAACACTCATTGAAAAAATAGCAAATTTATTTCCTCAGTTATTCTTAGACACTTCTATAGCTGAAATATGTATTAATGATGATGGACTTAAAGCTCAGGTAATGCAAGTATTCGCCAATAGTGAAGATTTTCATTATACAGAAATCGGTTCTGTATCAGTAACATTTTGAGGCTTATTATAACATTAATAAAGCTTAAACATTCCAAAATCCGATTGTTCTATAATTATTATTATGGAAAATAACCATAATAAAAGTATTATATATAAAATAAAATGCTTAATGCCTTGGTACTAACTAGTGGGCAGATTGCTTTAGGACTTACCGAAATTTTTTGCTGAGAAAAAATTATTGGTGCATTCGATTGGATTCGAACCAACGACCTTTGCCTTCGGAGGGCAATACTCTATCCAGCTGAGCTACGAATGCATATTTATTTTTATACTGTAGTAATTAAGGTAAATCAATCTGATATTGTAGAGCTGCTTGTTCACCGTTATTTTTGATTTATTTTAGGAAGCAATACTGTATCCGCTCTGCCCTTACCTGTTTTTTTCTCATAAAATAGAATTCTGTAGAAGTAATTTGAGGGTATGAAATATAAAAAAAGGATAAGAGTTTTCAATCTTATCCTTTTTTTATTTTTTATGCGTTATTATTATTGGTAGCGGTAGTGGTTTTTAATTTATCTTTTCCAGCTAAACATTTTACTAGATTATTAACAGCCTGTTGCTCATCTGTACTTTGAATTTTCATGAAATTTCTTGAAACTTCAATACACATACGTTGATGTTGAGTATGCACAGGTTGTGGCTTATTTGCCTCTTCTAATCCTTCAAAGAAATAATCAATGTTTCTATCTAATGCTTCAGCAATTAATACAAGTCTTCCTACGGAAATTCTATTAATCGCTCTTTCGTATTTTTGTAATTGCTGATGGGTAACGTCAATTACCTCTGCAAGTTGTTGACGAGATAATCCTTTTGCTAGCCTTAAGGAATAGATTTTCTTTCCTATAAAACTATCGATTTTTTGTATTATATCATTTTTTCTAGCCATTCTCTTCTCCTTGGTTATTTTATATATTTATAATTATTTCAATATCATATACAACTAAATTGTAAAATAAAAAATATTCTTATTTAAAGACAAATTTAATTTATATATTAATATACTAGATTATTATATTAAATTTGTAATAGAAGTATTATATATAAAATAAAATGTGTTTTTTTTAGATTTAAATCTTTATAAGATTGTAACTTAATAAAAAAATAAAGTTCTGGGGTATTATAGAAAAATATAAAATAAATGCAATGATAAATTTAATTTCCTTTGCAATATTTCAAATATTTCTTTATACAAGTAACATTTTAACTAATTTTGGAAATTGATTTTAATGAAAAAAATATTTAATTGTCTTTATATTGCATTATTTAAAACAATAGAGCATGACGGAGTCGAACATTCCGGATATATGTCATTTATGGTACTTTTATCTATTTTTCCTTTTTTAGTATTTTTACTAGCTCTAACAAGCTTTTTAGGAGCTTCGGAACTTGGGCAAAATTTTATACAAATTTTTTTAGAAAGTATGCCAGAGCGAGCAACGGAATCGATCGAAAAAAGAATAAAAGAATTATTAAGTGTACCGCCGCAAAGTTTAATGAATCTTGCTGTTGTAGGTAGCGTTTGGACCGCTTCTTCCTTTGTAGAATGCCTAAGAACTATTTTAAATCGTGTATATGAGATTAAGTCCCCTCCCCCTTATATAAGAAGACGATTACTTAGTATTTTACAATTCCTTGTAATTAGTATTTTAATTACTTTCACTATGTTTCTTTTAGTGTTTATTCCAATAGTTTTCACAAAAATTCCAGTATTATTAGAAACTATAGAACAATATAAAAATATTTTAAATTTTATAAGATATGTTTTAATCTTAGTTTTACTATTTCTAGGAGCCTCCTCTTTATATTATATACTACCTAATGTAAAACTAAACTTTATAGATGTATTTCCAGGGGCTTTATTAACAGTAATATTATGGGTAATAAGCGGTTACTTACTTTCAACTTATATAGTTTACTATAACCAGCTAAATTTAATGTATGGATCTCTTGGTAGTATAATAGTTACACTAATATTTTTCTATATTATTAATATGATATTTATTTATGGTGCAGAATTTAATTATCTAATGAAGAATTATAACATAGTTAAGAAAAGAATTGATGAAAAGTAATCATATAATTAGAGTAACTTAAGCCTCTATTTCTGCTTTTAGTTTTTCTATTTTCTCTATATGTTTGTATGGTAAGCACAACCCCCCTACTCTACTCTGCGTTAGTATTAAGTAATTGGGCAAGATGGACATAAATATCTAATGTTTCAAGCTCATTTTTACTAAATTTATAAGGAGATTTTACATAAATAAGATTTTGGGTATCTTGCTTTTTGGCTTGGTCAGATAGCATATATACGTATAATCTATGTTCTTTTTTACTATTTGCATCTTCATCGCATAATATTTCATGCAGTGCTTCTATGTCTTTTTTAGCTTCTGATAGAAATTCGGTAGCAAGCTTTTCTAGTTTATCTTTAAATAAAAATCTTAGCTCTTCATCTTTCGCTAGATCTTTTCGTGAAATAACTCTTATATCATCTAATTTAAAATATATTTTAATATTTTCCAAAAAAGATTCAGCATAATTTTGAGGTTTTGGAGCCTTAAAGCTACTAGTTAAGTTATTATGAAGAAATTTTTTATCTAGATAAAGCTGAATTATATTTAAATTTTTTTCTTTTAAAGTTTTTTCATATTTTACTATTTTAGTAATAACAAATACGACTAGAAAGAGAAAAATGCTTATTAATAAGGGATATACAATATTTAATTGACCAAACATTCTAACTCATAAGTTTTAATTAATATGCATATAGTAGTAAAATTTATTTTAATTTCAACCTAAATTATTTGAATTACTGAATATATGATAATTAAAGAAAAAATTGATATAAAAGTGTAAGGTATAACTAACTGATGTTTAGTGACTCTTCGCGGGGTTTTACTACGCTCTAAATCCCTTACAATATTTGTTATAAACGGCTTATTGTATTTCTGCTCCAAATCTATTATTATTTTATCAAGGCTCTTTAAATAAGATACAGTATGTTTTAAATTTGATGCCCATGTAACAGCAAGTATTAAACCTATTAATGCTAAAATAATGAGTGAAAGTTTTGTAATATAATTAGTATTGCACTCGGCAACGTTCGTAGTGATTTTTTCAATAAATGGCATAGATGCAACAAGAGCCGCAAATAAAGAAATATAGTAATTATTTATCTCGTCACGTCTATCTTCTACATGCTGTTTATTAGCAATCGCTATTTCGTATAATTTCGTATCAGTTATAAAATCTGACATAATTTACAGCCCTATTTAAATATTACATATGTGCTATAATATGCGATTCTTCTTGACCGGTAAGCGGTACTTCTTGAGGTAAATGATCAATATAATCTAATAATTTATTTGTTCCATCTGCTACTAATTTGAAATTGTTATGATATTCTTTATTTGAAGATTGCTCAAACTTTTTAACCAATCTATTTATATCAACTACCTTTTTGACAGCCTCAGCTGGGTTATAACCTTTATCCTTTTCTAGCTTTTGAAGATAACTACTCCATTCTTTGCGATCTTCCGGAAGCTGTGTAATAAGCTTATAAAAATCTTCCATTTGCTTATTACAAATTTCATTAAATGATAAATTAATATTTGCTTTATATTTATCCACTCTTCGTACATCCCCGCCGGTAGCTACTACATTATCATTAACTTCTATCACATTGTTTGATAAAATAAGTAATGCTTTACAGGGAACATTTTTTGCTTTTTTTTCTAATTGAGCAATTTCTTTGCTTATTTCATTTGTAGGTATTAGCTCATAATTAAGTTTCGTTCTTTCATCTTTAAGCTCGCTAATCTTTGTATTATATTCTTTTAGCTCATCCGGTTGAATTTGTTCTATATCTTGAGCTAATTCTTCCGACAAAAAAAGTTTTTTAAATGCAGCAAGCCATGGACCGAAAGCTGTAGGCTCTAATAACTTAAATTTCTCTTGTAATTTCATATGAACCTGATATTTCCTTAAATTTATCATAAATTTATACCCCAATACATCCGTATGTTATATATAAAATCATTACTATTACCCTAATCACTAACTTCCTTTTATTAAGTTGCATAAATATCCTAATAATGCATTTATTCCCACCCTTATCGGCTCAAAATATTTATTATATTCTTTATTTACAGGTTTCCCAAATTTTTTAATTAGTTTGGGTTTTTTAAGGACAGCTTGAAAAAATTGAATTTTTGATTGTAACTTCATATAGATCTACGTATTAATTTATTTTTGCACTTAAATATCTTATTAAACTAATTAAAAATTTAATAGCTTATTTAAAGCTATAATAGCAAATATTTTCCTTAGCTTCTATTTGTCGCAACCTTTTTATCATATGTATTAAAAAACCTTTACTTTTATTGCAGTTTACACTCCACTACATCCGTAGTTATATTGCCCTAATAAATATGCTTCTATTTCTTGAATGCTTTCTTTTATTTGGCTGTAATGTCCTGAGTATTTTAGTTCTTCAATTAGCTGATTTTTATCACTAATATTTTTAAAAAACTCAATATTTTTTTCTTCCTTTGCAAAATAATCTTTAAATTCTCTATGATCCTTAGGAAGCTTTATTAGAAAGTCTAAAAATTCTTTACTTAACCTCATACCTAACTCCCTATTTATTTGAGGTTTTGTTGTATATAATAAAAGTTGTCATTGCGAGAAGAAACTGAAAGTTTCGACGAAGCAATCTCAGGAAGTTTCGCAAGATTGCAGCAAAGCTTTGCTCCTCGCAATGACGGGAAAATAATCCACGCAATAATACCGCCACGGGGTGACATTGAACAATACCATTTACTTATGATGCATTCATTATATAATTAAGCTGAAAATAATCAAACTATATTTTCTACTAATAGTTAATAATCATGTAAAATTTTAGCTTAACGCAATAATTGAAAAAGTTTACTTAAGGTATTAAAATAATTTGACTATTTCAGAAAAAATTCATAACATTTATTAATAAACTCAATCTTAACAATAATATAAAATATGAAAACAGCCTTTATCTTTCCAGGTCAAGGGTCGCAAGCCATTGGCATGGGCAATGATTTTTACGATAATTTTAAATCCGCAAAAGAAACATTCCAAACAATCGATGAAGCACTAAACCGAAAACTTACTGATATAATTTTTAATTCTACTTCGGAAGAATTAACATTAACTACTAATGCACAGCCAGCATTAATGGCTGTATCTATGGCGATAATAAATACCATAAAAGCCGAGACTAATAAAAATATAGTTCAGCTTTGTGATTATGTTGCTGGTCATTCCTTAGGTGAATACTCTGCTCTATGTGCTGCTGAAAGTATTAGCATTGAGACGGCAGCGAAATTACTGCATACACGCAGCAGCTCCATGCAAGAAGCCTGCCCTGCTAATTTTGGTGCTATGGCTGCTTGTATCGGTATATCCATCGATAAGCTTGAGAAAATAGTTAAAGAAAGCAAATGCGAAATAGCAAATGATAATATCGAAGGACAGATTGTAATTAGCGGTAAAGTGGAAGCTGTTGATCACGCTATTAACCTTATTAAAGAAGCAGGCTATAAAGCAATAAAGCTAAAGGTAAGTGCTCCGTTTCACTGTAGTTTAATGAAGCCGGCAGAGGAGAAAATGCGAATAGCACTTGATAATAGCGTAATTACCAAACCGCTAATACCAGTAATTCAAAATTATACTGCAAAGCCTGTGTTAGAACCTCTAGAAATCAAGCAAAATCTAGTTTTACAAATATGCGGACGAGTTAGATGGCGTGAAACTTTAGAGCTATTTAACGATCTAAATATCACCCATATAGTAGAAATAGGAGCAGGAAATGTGCTAACAAATATGCTTGGAAAAATCAACTATCCATTTAAATTGAGTAATATAAGTAACGTAGAAGAGATGAAACTATTTCTACAAGCTTATGAAACTGCAAATTAGGTTTTTTGCTAATTTATATAATTTTTTAATAGAAGATTATCCTCTGCAACCGAATAAAGAAAATATAATAAAATTATCAAAATCTTTATTTAAGAATTCAGCAGAGGTTAATTTTCTGTTACAAAATATTCACATATTAGATTTACCATACTGTGAGCCAAACAGGGTAGAAGCTATTAAGGATATATTAAAATTATATATATTAAAATCTGATAAATTAAATATTAATATACCTAAATTTAAATACAAAATAAGATATGATAAATTTTTAAAACAACACGTAACTGAAAAAATTTTACAACCACCAATTAAAGAATTAGATACATCATATGTTTTATTTAGAAATTATAGCCCTCAAGAATTAACAATCCTTAGAGAAAAAGGTAATAATTTATTATTTTTTAATTCTAAATTATGCGAAGTTATTAAATTACTAAATTTTATAAATCAATTTTTTGTTGTTGATCATAGTAAGGTAAGTTATTGTATACTAGATATTGCTAGTAGATTTTATGATGAAGAAGATTTAAAAATTTTTTTAGATAGTGAAATTGATATAGAATTAAATTATATAGGTATAATAACTAATCACGAATGTAAAAATCTTGATAGTTTTATAAATTCAAAACAAGTAGCTTATAATAGATTTTTAATTTTATATCATGAAGCATTTAAAAGTTTTGATAAAAAAGAATTAACTATATTATTCAAAGCTTGTAGTAATAATAATAATTTAGTGAAATCTTTAATTTTATGCCCTAACTCTCTTACTTTAGAACAATGTATCAAGAATATTGAAAATTATATTGAATTACATCAAACATTAATTAAAGCACCTAATTATCAAAAGTTTTTGATTTTGTACAAAAATTTATTTAATAATAACCTTACTTTAAATCAATCTGATTTATTGTTGAATGCTTGCAATAATAAAGATTTAGTGAAATCTTTAATCTCCGATCGCATCCCTTTTACTTTTGAAGAAAGATTTAATATTGTAACCAAAATAATAAATAAATATGAGCATGATCTGAAGCTAATTCCACGTCTAATCATACAGCTTTTAAACTTATTAGCTTATGAAAAAGTTAAACCTAGTATAAAAAAAATGGATATAGATTCATTAATAGACAGTTTAGCCAAATATGATAATATATCTATTAATTGGTGTTATCCTGATGGAATCCCTTTTGAAGCCAGTAAATATTGCAAATTATTAGGACAAGACCTTTATGCTTAAAAAAATATACAAATGAAAAAATAACTCTGGAAATTCTTTCAATTAGCTGATATAAAATAGTTCTGCATAAATGGAGAGATGGCCGAGTGGCCGAAGGCGGCGGTTTGCTAAACCGTTATACGGGTCATACCGTATCGAGGGTTCGAATCCCTCTCTCTCCGCCAACTTAACTATTTATTGTAATGCTCAGTATATTTGTCTAGCAAAGCTCTAATCATTTTTTGATAAGGAACATGCAAATGAGCTGCCTCTGATTTAAAAAATTCTATACTTTCTTTACTTAATGAGATAGTTATTTTTACTGAATCATCTTTTAATAATAGCTCTTTAGGGGAAGGCAAAAAATCTTGTACTATTTTTACTGTACCTATTTCCCCATCAGTATATTTTATTTTCTTGCTCATAAATTTTCTTACCTTTACGCCAATATCCTGCTCCAAAAATTCTTATACGATGATTTCGAAACATAAAACGGACTGTTAAAATATTATCTTCAATTTTACCTAAACAAAAATATCTTTTTTCTATAATACTATGATCTATGTCTTCAAGTATTATCCTATTAATATCTAAAAATGCTTTTTGAGCTTCATAAAAGTTTACATTATGCTTTTGGATATTAATTTTATTTTTTTCTTCATCCCACTCAAAAGAAGAATGCATTTTTAACCTATAATTATTAATTTAATAATACTTTGTTTTATATTAAATGTCCATATATTTATATGGTTAATAAGCCATATTTCCAAATTAATAGCTTTTATAAATTAAAACATAACAAGGCTTAAGAGTTAGGCTAGTCTATATTCGAAAGGTTCGCATAACATCCTACGCTCTCCGCTACATAGGACAGCCCTCTATTTTTTGCATTTTATCAAACGGAAAAGCCAGAGAGTAATCAAGTTTTCCGCCCTTCAATTGCAGGTTCGCAAATACAAAATTTAAAAATCCTCTTTTTTCCTGAATTGTCGAACCTTTAAAAATTTCATATACATTTGTCGTTATATTTATGAAGTCTAAGAGCTTTTTAAAAAGCTTATCATCTATCCGAGGATTAAAGCAGCAAGCAAATAGTTTAAGAAACGGTGATATAAGGCGAGTAGCTTGCTCCACCCTTTAAATTTTATGCTGCTTGTAAATTTTGTTGCATAATAGAATTTATTGTAGGAAAAGATAGTTTTCTCATAAAAGATGCTTTTTTTATTGCTTATAAAACTTTTAGTAGATGAGTTGATTTTAAAAATCGTTGAAAATATTATAAATTTAAATATTTTCTGTTTGTAAATTGCCTGATATCTCAATTTCAGTTTTAGGAAATTTTGCATTATATAATCTATCTATAAATAAGATACCATCTAAATGATCAAGCTCATGCTGTAAACATCTTGAAAACCACAAATCATAATCTGAATTATTACCATTACATGTTAATTCTTTTGAATTACCTTCTAAATCAATATAGCTAATACTTATATTTTTAGGTCTTTCCACATCTCCTATAATAAAAGCTATCCCATCTTCTTTCCTTATAGAAAGGCAATCTTCATTTAAAATAACTTTTTCTTCTGACAAATAATTTACTTCAGGATTTATTATAAAAAAAGGTTCTCTTTTAATTTGATCATTTTCTTCTTTAGGTATATCAACTATTAAAGCTCTTATAGGTTTCCCTACTTGAATTGCTGATATTCCTATACCTTCTTCATTATACATAGTTTCTAACATTGATTTCATAAAGTCTTTCATTTGACTATCGATTATAGTAACAGGCAGTGATTTTATTCTAAGCAAAGAGTTAGGTGTTTTTATTATTTTTAAAATGGGCATGATAGACCTTAGGTAACAATACATTGGTACAATATATATTATTTCAATAATTGTGTCCAACAGAAAACCTTATAATAAAGTCATTGCTTATTTATATTCTGTAGTTTAGTTTACTTGAACCAATAAGAAAAAAACTTATGAATCAGTTAATAACATTTCTAGAAGAAAAAGGCTTTATCGATGAAGCAACTAGTTTAAGGAATGGTGCAACTGAATTTAAACTTAGTTATATATGGGATGAAAGTGTGATAGAAATTGCCAAAATTCTTAGAACTGATAATACTTTAACACACTTTGAACTTGAAGAAAGTTTAGTAGAACACACTGGAGTCGAAGCGATTATTTGGGCTTTACAAATGAATTATACTATTACCAATTGTACAATTTTCTTAGCTGATAACTACGTAGAAATAGTAGGTGGGGAATATGCATATGAGAAACGTATGTATGAAGATGTAGACCAAATTGAGCCGCTTATAAAGCGTAATAAAGAATATGTAAAGAAATTATCATTATTTATAAATAGTCTTTTTTCTAATGATAATATACCTTTTAGTATTAAAAACTTTATGGTCTTAAACTTCTATTCTATAGCTGATAAACATACGATAACTTAAATAAGTCCATATTATAAAACTAAATATTTGAAATATTGAAACTATAAAATTTTGATGGATAATTTCTTCACTAGTAAAACCAAAATTATTTTTCATAATATTACCACAGTGAAAATAGATAATATAAAAGCACACAGGCCATGCACACTGTAGTAAAAATACAGCTAATGAAGTGCTATTATTAACTTTTTCTTTCCATACTGCACTATTTTCTAACTGCTTTTTTGTAACTTCAGCTTTTTCTAAGGCTTGCTCTAACTTCTTTTTTAATTGACGTTTTGCGTCAATGAATTCAGGAGTTTCTCTCAAGTGGGTTCTAGCAACAGCACCCACTATAGCAATAACTGCTCCTCCCCAAAAAGCTATACGCCAATTGAGACAATACTTTGTTGAATAATAAGCGATAGCTAAAGCGGCAAAACTACCAAAAGCTGTAAAAATTGAAATTATAGCTACTGCTGTGTATTGTATAGGGGGTGAAGTTATTTCAGTTATATAAAGTTCAGAACCAATTATTTCGCCCATGCATGACATACCTTGTACAATTCGACAAATTGTAATAACCCAAGCCACTGCTACTCCTATTTGAGCATAAGTAGGAAAAGTAGCCATTACAACGCAAGATAAAGACATCATAGCTGTAGTTATAATTACAGTAGTTTTACGACCAATATTATCTCCTATCCAACCAAATATTATAGCTCCAACAGGTCTTAGTAAATAAGTTGAGCAAAAAGCAGCAGCAAAATAATTCATTTAAAAGTACAGCCATATGTACATATAGCATTAGGTCAAAATATTCTAGAAATGTACCGATAGATAGTAAGCCTATGGCTTCTTTTTGATTACGTGTTAAGCTTCTTTGCTCTTTTGCATAGCCTAGCATAAAATTCTTTATAAAAAATTAAATTGTAAATAGCTTATACCTTTTTATATAAAAGTCAATAGAATTTTTACTGTAGGTTAAAAAAATAATTAAAAGAAGATGAGGCTATACGTAATATATTAAAAAAACTCTAAAATATTAACTTGTTATGTCATTCCTAGCTAAAAGCGGGAATCCAGCATGAAGCGAGATACCTAAGCTTTTAATTTTAAAAACTTGCTGCTTTTATGTTTGTTTTTCTGGATGCCGCAGGTACAAGCAACTAGATGACTACCTTAGGGCGTTTTTCGATCTACGCAACAATGCCACCACGGGATGACAATAAAAAAACTGGATTCTGCCGTTGCTGGGAATGACATCAGAGCCATACGACATATGACAAGCCACGGTATTGCCCTCACCAAAAAGCTATTTTCTACCTTTATACCACAAGAAATATAAAGGAATGCCGGCTATAGTAAAAGCACTAGCTATGATTAATGTTTTAATAGGTGTTTCATAAATAACCCATGCACAAAAAACAATTGATATTATGGCAATCAATAAATAATAATAAGAGAAATTTTTCTTTGAACTAAGAATTAATTTTAAAAATGCTAAGCTACAAATTAAGTAAACGAATAAAAACGCTATTGCCGAGAAATCTATTATTTTGGTAATCTGCTCAGCAAAATTATCATTCGCTGTAAATACTAATAACGGCACAATACCAAGGCAACTTACAATAATCCCCCATACCGGTGCATTATTACTATTTTTCTTAGCAAAAAATTTCGGTAATAAACCATCTTCAGCAAGCCCTAAAGCAATCTGCCCACTAGTTAGTACCCAGGCATTAAGCGTGCCAATGCAAATAATAGAAGCAATAACGGAAATCACACTAGACCATTTACCGCCAAATAATAAAGCTGCGGCATCAGTATAAGGTGCTTTAGAAATAATAAGATCAGATGCTGGAATTAAACCCATTATACCTATACTATTAATAAGATATAGCACGGCAATGCAGAAAGTTCCGAGCATTATAGCCCTTGGGATAGTCTTAGAAGGATTTTTTATCGAGCCTGCCGTAGTTGTTGCACACTCTACCCCGATAAACCCCCAGAAAGTAAGCAGTGCTACCCTACCCATAATAGCCGGAACGCTTAAATTCTCTACTTCCTCAGCAATAGCTATATTATCTATGTTAAAATGCGATAACGCACATACTCCCACTATTAATAAAGGTACGAATTTTAATAATGTTAAATAAAACTCTGCTTTGCCTGCCACTTCAGGACCTTTTAAATTTAAAATCATGATGGCAGCTAGTAATATTATCTGTAATATTAAATCTAATATTGCTTGTGATTTGAAGAAAGGAGTTAGATAACCTATAGCAGAGATTACAACTATACTAGTGCTAATAAATGATATAACCCAGTAAGTCCAGCCAACAAAAAAGGCGGCTTTTTCGCCAAAGCTTTCACGGATATAAACATGCGGACCCCCTGTCTTAGGAAACTTTGCACATAGATATGAAAATACAAGTGCAATGCTCATAGCACCAAATAGCGATAGCACCCACCCCCATATGCTATATATACCGTAAGGTGCTAAACTCAAAGGAAGTATAAAAACACTAGTACCGATCTGGCTACCGGTTACTAATGCAAAAACTGCCCAAAAACCTAATTTTTGTGACATAGTATAAAGATATTAAAAAAAGAAAATTATACCTATAAAAACGATTTTATGCAACTTATTTAAAGTATTATTATTAACATACAAATTGGCATAGTATGTTTGGTAACTATAATATTAGTAGATGAAATAATTGGCAGATGAAGCTACTACCAGTTAAAAACCGATAGCAGCTGATATTTTTTAGGCTTGATCTGTAGGAAATTCAGAAGATACGCCTATTACAGGCATATCAGTTATTTCTTGATCTAATACAGGAGCATCGTATCCTTTGAAATCTGTATTTTCAACAAAGGATTTTTGTTGATTGAGATCCATGTTATGAAACTCACTTAACGAAACTAATTTTTTTATTAATATAGCTTCTATAATTAACTTTTGCTCAGATGTAGGAAATTTTGTTTCGATTGAATATTTAACATTTGAGGTATACTGAATCAAAAACTTTTGTTGTTCTGATTCCATAGCAACTAATTCAGGTATAGAAATCCCTATTTCTTTTAAATATTTTATATTATAGGCGTTTTGAATAAAGAATTTTTGCTCTTCAGTATCTTTACTAAGTAATGTTTCTAAAGAAATTCCTAACTCTGTTAAGAGTTTTATATTGTTACCATATTGAATAAAGAACTTTTGTTCTTCAGTATCTTTACTAAGTAATGTTTCTAAAGAAATCCCTAATTCTACTAGGGTTTTTACATTATAGCCATATTGAATAAAAAACTTTTGTTCTTCAGTATCCTTACTAAATAACCTTTCTAAAGTAAATCCTAATCCTACTAAGCTTTTTAGCCCATAGAAATTATTACATAATGTTGAGATTAAATCATCATTTTGCTCTATAAATTGTTTAGCAGTTACACCTAAATTAATTAATGCTATTTCCTTTTCATTTAAATCACGATTAATTTTTTTACTGATGATAATTTGCTGTAATCGTTTATTATTTGTTTCTATTTCTTCGAAAGTAGAATATTTATTAGTAGAAATTTTAGAAGAAATTTCCTTGATAGAATTTCTAAAATCCTTAAGGTTTTCAACTGATATTTCATTTTCATGGTTATCATCTTGGGGTTCAGTAATTATTTCTATGTCTTGCTTTATTTCTCCTAAATTTATTTTTTTATTTCGGTAATTATTACAAGTCTCAACAAATATTTTAAATATTTTTTTATTTCGTTCTAATTCTATTTCACTTTGTTCAGATAATATTTCTGGATGGAACTGAAAAGTTTTAATTGGGGCTCCAAACTCTGATTCAGTTGCCACTATTTCATTTTCTATCATTGCAACTGGATTTATAAAGTTTAAATTACCAATTTTTTTTACTATTTGTTTATGAGAAGCCCAAAATTTTTGAGGTGGTAGATGGGCTGATTCTAAATCTTCAACAATAGATGAATTTTTAGTAATACGGGCTAATTCTAAATCTTTATCAATCCTAACTTTTGAATAATCTAGCTCATCAACATTAGCTAATTTACCTCCAAAATATACATTTATAAGTTGATGCCCACCGCATATTCCTGTTATTGGTATACCTTTTTGTATAGCAACATCTATCAATATACTTTCTGCTATCGAGCGTTCTTTATCAGTTTCACCAAAATTTTCTTTACTATCAAATAATTCAGGATAAACTGCTACTTCATTACCAGGAATTATCAGACCATCAACGTTCTGAAGCATTTCTTTTGCTTTTCCAGCTTCTAAAATCTTTTCTATAGATTGAGTTTTAGTATTTAATGGCACAATCTTTCTATAATCTATATATATAGCATTCCCGTCTTGTTCCATTATACGTTCTTTGGCTTCCTCTGCTGTACCCCCTCCTACTTCTGGATTATAACTTAAAGCAATAGTAGGTTTAGTATTATTAGAAGAATCTGGTTTTTGCTCGTCTTGAAAACTCCATAATATAGTGTCAGAATTTGTATAATTTACTGTTTCTAAATATCCTTTAATTTCCTCTATATTTGAAAAATAAGTTGCTAGTCGTTTAGCTAATACTGCTTCATCTAAATTGTACATTTTAGAAAGTAACTTAGTATATGGCAGTATTTCCTCGTATAAGCTTTGATCTATGTCCTTTGAAGGTAGAGGTTCCTTATTAAATAATTTTTTTATTTGAGATATTTCATGCGAATTACATATTTTAGGAAGTAACTCATTAATGTGTGGTAGTATTTCCTCGTATAATTTTTCATCTATATTATCTAAAGGTAGAGATCTATCCTTTAATGCTGCTTTTATTTCAGGGGCTTCAGACAATTCATATATTTTAGGGAGTAAATAATTAATGCAATCTAACCTTGCTTCGTGCAAGTGTTCATCTATATTACCTGTGAATTTGGCTCTGTGGTCATTTATTGTTTCAGCTACTTTACTTAAGTTTATTTCATTGAAATTATCTTGTAGTAATTTCTTTAGTTGCTTTCGGTTTTCTTCATTATATTCTGTATCATCTAATAACTGGTTATATGCTAATAAAATTTTAAGGTTTTCTGTACTTATTGTTAAAGTACTTAAATCAGTAGTAGTTAGTAATTTATAAATTTGTTCTATATTCTCAAATGTAACCAGCATTTTTAATTCTCTATTTTAATTCAATTGTTATCACTAAATATGATAATTACCATAAAATATGGTAATTATTGAAAAAAGTCAAGGATGCAGGTTAATTATTTTTAATAACCTTAGATGGTAATTATTAGCAATTATTAATAATTTATGTGGGGATATTTATTATGATTAGATATAGAATAATTAATAATTTAATTATTCTATAATAATACTACCTATAACTCCTCTATAGTAAGTATTAGGGTCATACATAGATTCACTATAAATAGCAGGAAGTGTAAATATTCCTTTATTGACGGCTTTAATTTTATATTGATAAGTCATTTCATGGTTAGGAATAGTGCCAAAAATCATTATTCTATCATTGCGACGATTTGTATATATCGGTCTCCAAATCATTGCCTGTTTATCAAGTTCTAAAATATTTATATTATTATCTGGTAAAAGCTCAAAGCCTGCTGGTAATAAATCAAGGATCACCATATTATTTAAGGCATTAGTACTATTAGAACGCATAGTAATTTTTACTGTGACATTATCACCTAATTTTACTTTATTTATTTCTTTATTATTCTCATCCAGATATTTTTTAGTTATCTCTATACCTTTTACAATCTCTTTATTTTCTTTTAAAATTTTATCATATCCTGAAGTTAAAAGCTGATAGAAAAAGCCATTATTTGTTGAAGTTAAATTAACTTCTTTAGCTTCATTTATTAGGAAATTAGCTTGCATTATTTTGTTATTTTCTAAAACAACTTCTTGGTTAGAATAATTTACTTTAATAGTATTTTCATCTGCGTTATTTATTTTATTAGCATAGGTAATACTTGCCATAATTGCGTAGCTTGCTGATAGAGTGCTGTAATTATCTTTAGCAAAATTTGCTATATCCTCTACAACTTTCTGATCAAAGCTTTTTAGTCTTTCAGGGAAATGTAAAGAGATCAGATATAAATACTCACTATATTTTATTAGCGGACTATAATATAGATAATCTGTTTTTAATATTGTAGATTTATCTAACGTAAACTTATCTAATAATTTATCTGCTTCTTCATTCATTTGTAGCATTTTATAGCTAGCAGCTAAATAAACGGCGGTTAAATCATTATGCCATTTATCTTGTTGATATTCTTCTAAATATTTTAAAATATTTGCGATATAGCTTGTGGTAATCACATTATTTCTAGTTAAAATATAGACTGCATATGCTTTTTCTCTAGCTTCATTTAAGGAACTAATAGACCTATTTGCCATATTTTCTAAATAATATATACCTTGATTGAATGTATCGCTAGGAACGGCTAAATATTTACTAGCTGCTTCGGTTAAAAAATGCATAGCATAAACAGAAATGAATGGATCAGAACTATCACTAACATTATTCCAATATTTAAACCCACCATCATAATTTTGACGTTCTGATAGCATTTGAAAAGCTTTAGATAATGACTCATCCATTTTCTTACGATCTGTTTGGAGTATGGTAACTAGATTTTGCTGATCATATAGTAAAACATTAGCAAAATTTTGGCTTATTAATTGCTCAGTGCAGCCATAAGGATAATTATTTAAGAAATCTCTAAAACCAGAAATAATAGCAAGCGGTGATTTAGAAGCAGAAATTTGTAATTTAGCAAATTCCGGATATAAATCTCTTGCGATTTTTAGAGTAATGTTATTACCAGCTGCAAAGCCAGTATCAACTGTTGTAACATTAGGCATAGGCGGACGTACACTAGTTGTTGCGGTAATTTCAGAGCTATGTACTACAGCCAAAGAGATAATATCAGGTTTAAGGTGATTTATAGAAGCTGTAACCTTGAAGTCAGCCGAACCAAGCTTATCTGTTGCTTTTAATTTAACATTAATAGTAGCTTCTTTATTTTCATCAATCTGTATTTCATTAGGATATTCTAGGATTTTAAGCCCGTTACTTGTCTCAATATTTACAAAAACTTGAGCATTTCCTGAATCTTTTAAATTATTAAATATTGTTACCGGTACTGTGAACTCATCATCTGGAGCTACAAATAAAGGTAAGTTTGGAGTAATAATAATATCTGATTGTACTAAAACATCAGATTTGAAAGCTCCAGCAGCTTCAAGACTTGCTGATACTGCCATAACTCTTAAAGTGCCGTTAAAGTAGCTTGGAATATTAAATGTAATTTCTCTTTTATCAGGAGCTGCATCTAAAATTCCTGACCAGAATACTACAGGGGGCTGATCTTTTCTTTTAAATGGGTTAAGGTTTCTGCTAATATCCATAGCATAATCACCTGCAGGTGCTGCCATAGCTTTCATTAAAAATGAGCTTTCTGGCAATATTAAATCCATAATTTGTGATGTAGTTACCTCAAGGGCTCTATTACCTATGAAATAATTAAGCGGATCAGGTGTTTGATAACCAGCAAATGATAATATTCCCTCATCAATAGCAAATATTACAATTTTACCTGGGTTTGTGGTGCTATAATTAATAGTTAGTTTCTCACCTGATTTTATCTTTGTAGGAAGTGCTAGTTCAATTTCTTGATTATGTTTATGTACATCAGAGGTGAAAGGTACTACTGCATAACTAAATGGCGACATAAAGATTTCTTTAGCGTCTAGATCCCTAACGAATTGTACGTTTACATATCCTTTGCCTTCAAATTCATTAGGTATTTTGATTTCCTGAATAGTGTTATTTTCATCCGTTTTAAACCAAGTAAAATTATGCATCTTATCAGTTTCAATAGTAATTAACCCGTATCCTGTATAAGGAGTAATAATATTTAAAAGAATCGTATCACCAGCTTCATAAGAATCTTGATCAAGCTTAACTGTTAAATTAGCCTTTTCAGTTAGGTTAGCCGTAACATTGCCCTCACCTATTACCGAAAACTCACTTTGAGCGAATATAGTTCCATCTTTATCTGTTAAATAAATAACGTAATCGCCTGCTTCTTTAGTAGGTATATTATAAACAAAGCCGTCTTCTACTGTAATATCGATTTTATCAGAAGATATATTCGTCTCAATAGGAACTGATTTATAGGAATAATTACCCCCACCATCAGCCACTAAATTATTTACATGATTAATTTTCTTTAAAGTAAGACTCAAGTCAGGAACTGCTACTTTATCTGCTTTATTTGATATAGCAATGAACTCTATTTTTGGAGTAGTTCCTCTTTTGAGATATTTTAAATCACTATCGCTTTTGAAGCCTATTATATAATCTAGCGGTGAAACTATGATTGATTTATTTGCATTTACACTTCTTCCTGAATCAGGCTCAAATCCATCTACTGAAAGTGTCAAATTAAAAGTAGCATTATAATATTTTTCAAGATTCAGTGCAAAACTAGCATCCCCTTTAGAATCGGTAGTAATATCGCCTAAGCGTTCGCTAAAAAATTCTTTATTTTCTTTACTGCTGTAAAATTTATAATCTTTAAAAGCAGGCACAAAGAATTGTGTTGGTCTAATATCGATATAGCCGCTAACTTTTCTATTTTCTGCCGGCGTACCATAAAGATTTATAAGATTAACATTTGCTTTAAGGTTTTTAGGATTTGTCCATAATTCATCCTTTAAGTTATTGAAGTTTATGTTTATTTTCATACGATCAGGCTGAAAATCTTCAACTCTTAAACTTATACTATTGAGATAACTATTATCCCCCTTATCGCTTACTAAATATAGACTTACATTATATGTACCACTTAAAGACTCGTCATATGTATTAAATAAATATTCGGTAAATCCGTCTGGATTTAATGTTATCTTACCTTTATCTATTATCTGCCCACGAGGATTAGTTACCTCTACAGCTAGAGGTAGCCCATCAAATTTTCCTTGCCAATCATTTTGCTTTAGGATAATACCTATATGTCCATGTTCTCCTGGTCTATAAATTCCACGATCAGAAAATAGATAAGCCTTTAGTCCTTGATCGGAACTAACTACTCCTGATACGTCAAAACGAGAATAATTAACTTGGCGATCCACTCTTCCATAAGGCATAAATGAGAAATCATCGCTTGTGGTTAATATGTAAGCTACAGGCGTTTTTTCTTTACTAGAATCTTTAACGTTAGATAAAACGGCATGCCCGTTGCTATCTGTCTCTTGACTTTCTATTACCTCACCGTTAAGACCTATAATATCAACTTTAACACCGCTTGCTGGTTTACCATTACTAATATATGAAACGAATATATTATGTGTTCCATCTTTATCGGTTTTCACTATTAGACCAAGATCAGTTACTAGAATTAACCTTTTATCTTGAGAAATTATATTACCTTGATTATCTTTAGCAAAAACTTTTGTCAAAAATAAACCTTTAGAATAACTGTCTTTAGCTTCTAGATTAAAATATTTACTAAAATCTAAATCAGTATAATAAGGTAGATTTAAATTTTCAGAGTTAATTATTACCTCTTCTTGAAACACCTCTGAAATATTATATTCATTGAAAGAATATTCATTTATGAAAGTTGGGTTTCCAAAACTATTATATCTATTTGTCTGACTAATTAAGTGATTTATTTCTTGTTGATTAATTTTATCGATCTCTAAATATAATTTATCTATCCCAAGAGAATAAACAGGCAGTACTTTTTCACCTGATAATGAGAGAATAGAGCCGTCAGACATTAATTTAACTTCTCTAAGATTTTCAGGTATTTGCACTATTTGAGCATAATCGCTACCAAGCATCAAACCTCCTGATGCCTTAATCCCGCTATTTACCTTAACAAGTAGAGATCTTGCAGAAATAGTATTGACCTTGAAACTATGCATGGTACTAACTTCGGGCACAGATGGTAGCAGCTCAAAATTTACTTTCTCACTAGATTTAAGAATATCATCGGTTATTTCTTTTGGGCTTTGCCATCTATAATCTTTTTTATTTGTTACTCCTAAAAAAGCTGGCTTATCTTTTGGTAGTAAAAACAGCTCTAAATGTTTTTTGAGTTCTTCACCTAAAATAGGTGTGTTTGTATTAATTACAATTACCTGCTGAGGCTTTAATTTTTCATCTTTGACAATTGTAGCAATAACATTAGTCACTTTTGAATATGATGATAAGCTAGGAATTAATACCTGCTCTTTATAAGAATATTTTATGCTATTTGATGGTTTATTATTTTGTAAATCAACATTTTTATGAGCGAAATCCACACCACCATATAATGGCTTAACGCCATCTTTTAACTCAATAGATACTATATCTTCCTTATCAGTAAGGGCTTCTATATTAGCAATAACAGTAGCTTCAGTTTTATTTTGGTTGAAAGTAATAGAAAAAGGTAGTTTTTCTTTCGTTGAAATTTTTGTAAGCTCAATTCTTTCTTCCAGAGTTTTAGAGTCTATAGGATAATTAAAAATTATTCTGGCTTGAACAAATCTTTTTGAAATATCGATATTATCTTGTAGATAATTCATCCCTTTAATAGTAGGAAGTAACGGCAAAGTTGTGAAGTTTATGATATTGCTTTTAAAATCGATAAAACTTGGGAAGAAATCTTTAGTATTAACAATAACTTTATAAGTTTGATTAGCAAGAAAGTTGCTTTCAGGTATAAAGCTTATATTATACCATGAGTTAAATCGCCATTCCCCTTTAATTTCAGGGGTAATCGTTAAAAACTCATTTATTTTTTGTCCCTCAACTCCTGTATTTCTTTGTGGCTTGGCACACCAATCTTTAATTCTAGTATCGCATAAACTAATATTTAAAGAATTCTGACCGGCAAGCAAATTTTCATTATCAAGCTTAAAATATAATGGTATTTTTTCATTAAAACTTGCTGCAATCACCTGAAAATTTATTAAATATAACAAAATGGTAAATGTAAATTTACAAAAAATATTTTTCATATTTGTAGTTTATGATTTATAGTTAATTCAATTATATATAAATAAAATTCATTAAAGCAATGAATAAGGATATTTTTTTATTATTTAGGCAACAATACTTACTATAAAACTAAAATTATTAATTCTTATACCACACTTCCTAGCATATTTAATATTCAGTAACTTAAAAGTTACGATTTATTAAATAACATTACTTTTTATTTAGATTAATATTTACAAATTTGTATTTTTGATTTAATTTTTAAGTATCTATTCAATTTATTTTTATTAATAAATATTCACCTAGTTTAAACTCCTAGTTAAGTATACCTTTGATACTTCAAGATTTGGTACGTCAAATTTCGGGATTCGCCTGTGCTCACGTACTTCTGTACGCTGTGCAGGCTCACCTCTTATTTGACTTCCAACTTTTGAAGTATCAAAGGTATACAGTTTCCTCGCTTAAAAATTCAAGCAATTAAAAAATATTACTTATATGCCACAAAAAATAATTCTAAGTGATTCGGAAAAAATTCTCATCGAGGATTTTTTAGATAAAAAAACTTCCGAGGAGATTATAGCGGATTCAGAGCATATCAAAGATAGTTCAAATTTTACCAAAAATAATCCACTAAATAGAAATACCATAATTCGTCTTATAGATCATTACAATGATAAGCATAAAAATAATAAAGCTGCTTTAGAGGAGAGTTTAGACAAATTAGCTGCTTTTGCTGCTGTAACAAAAAGCTTACAAGTTCCTGAGAAACTTAAAGCTTGCGTGGAAGTTTACAAGGAAGGGATCAAATTATCAGAAGTTCAAAAAGAAATCGATAACAGTGAGAAATTACAAAAATTTACTAAAGCTTTTGAGAGTCATGTTAACACAACAACTAGAAAAGAAAATAAAGCTGATGATACAAACTGGCAAAATCGTCGTTTTGATTCTTTAAGTAGGTTAATTACACTTAATAGCCAATGTGCTGCAGTATGTTATGATGGTGAAGAAATTTTAGTAGCTTTTAATGAACTAAATTACAAAAGTAAGAGTTCAATACCCAAACAATTAAGGCAACTTTAGACCACACGAAAGAAGTTTTTAACTATCTAAAAACCTATGCTGAATATACGAATTTGCCTCTGGAAAAACAAGATGAATTTGCTGAGAAACATAACCTTGCTGGAAAAAGAGAAAAATTATTTCTTAGAGCTGCACAGCATTATTATGAAAATAATAGCGATCAAACAGATATATTTAAATATATTTATAACGGGGATGAAGAAGATCTTAAGCAGATACGGGATAATATAAAAGATAACTCGGCAATTGCAGCGGCTTTTAGAGCTAAACAAGATTTAATGAAATTAGAAGATGCCTTAACTCCTGATACTCCTGAGAAAAGAAAGTTCAATGCAGCAATTATTAAAGAATTTGAAAAAGATCCGTCTTATACATTAGTATATGATGGTCCATTAGATAATAAAGGACACGCTGAAATGCGAATTGTCGATTATTTAAGAAAAAGAAGCCGTGATCCTAATAACAAATTAAATGAAAATATATATATAGGATTATCTAAACTCTGTTGTACGAGTTGTGATGTAGCAATAAACAAATCAAATTTAGAATTAAGGGAAGTGATGGTAAAGAACATAAAGTTAATATTGATCCTACTAGAGGAGGACATGGGGAAGGATTTGAATGGTCTATAGTAAATACCATAAAAGATGATGAAGTCAAATTAGAAGCTTTTCTTGGTAAGGATGCATATGAAATTTATAAATCACTAAAGCCAGAAGAGGCAAATACAGCACTTTACGGTATAGTAAGACATATAGCAGAAAATAAATTAAAAGTGAATGGTGCAAAAGTAGAATTAATACAAAAAGAAGATCCAACCGCACCTTTTCATGAGAAACCAAAATTTGCCATGCAATACGCATATAATTCTGCAAGTGAACCGGAAGATAATCTAAAAAGAAATAACCTAACTAAAAAAGCAAAAAATCCCACTTCCTCGCTTATTCCTAAAGCACCTACTACAGCAGAGTATGAAGAACTCGAGAAAAAGTTAGCAGAACTCAATGCTAAACTTCAAATTAAAGACCAAGAAATTGAGAATTTACAAAGTAAACTTACAATTTCTGAAAATAAGAGAAAAAATGTTGATATAGATGTTAATAATAACGATACAACAAATAAAAAACCTAGAACTAGCGATTTACTAGATCAAAGTTTAGATAATGATATTGGATCACCATTATTAGATAATCAGAGTAAGACACAAACACAAAATTTAAAAATTTCACCTGAATTAAGTCCATATAATTCACCTCAACAAGATAATGAGGAAATGTTTTTTCCAGGACCTGATGCTAGTACTCAACAAATACTGGATTTTGATCCAATCAAATATTTACAAAGCTCAAATAAAAACAACAATGCTAATAAAATCACTACTTCTAAAGATGAAGAAGAAGATTTAGGTTATGAAAGTGAAGTACCCCATACAAAAGGTCCAATTTCACCTAGTGCAGCACAAATTGATGAACTTTCTCCTTCGTCTTCACCTCACATTCCATTTTCTTTTGATTCTGATAGTAATCTTACTCAAGCTGAGAAAAAACACCTTGTTAATTTATTACAAACAGAACTTGATGGTAATAATAAATATGATTTAACCGAGCGTTTAGCTGCTGAAAATAGTAACCAAGAACTGTTAAACAAGCTTGACAGAGAAGCAGTAATTACGGCAAACATCAATATAAAAGCAATAGATGCTCAAAAGTCAGCAGAAGCCGGTAAAGTAGAAGTAAGAGGTGAGAAAAATCATTTAACAGATCACAAAGATAATACCCAAACATTAATTGATGAAATTCAAAAAGGAGTAATTGATAAAAACACTGTTATAGCGATTGAGCGTAAGCAATACGGTGATAATCTGAGCATGAAAGATGTAATAAAATTAGCAAGTATATTAGAACATAATGAAAAGAATCCTAATAATCCTATAACATTACCTAAAGAGCTAGAAAATACTCCCATACTCCAAGATGCAATTTTATATAAAACAGCTAAAGAACATGGTGTTAAGGTTATAAGCCTAGAGGGAAAAAACCTAGAGCATGGTAAGGCTTCTGAACTACAAAATGAAAACCGAGAACAATATATGACAAGCGTTATTAGTGAAATTCGTAGTAAAGGATATAATGTAATTGCTAATGTTGGCTCTAGCCATGAAGAAAATCTAAAGAAAGCCTTAGAAAATCAGCAAAAAGATAATGTCGGATTTAACCATATACCTAGAAAACTAAACCAAGAAGCTATAACTAATGAAGTATTACAAAAAGCTTTAGCAATTGCAAAAGCAATTCCAGTAAAAATGATTAGTATAAACTCAAGAGAGGGCAACAATATTTTACCACAACAATCTTTAACAAAAACCCAGCTAAAAAGATCTAGCCAAATTAGATAATAAAAGAAAGATCGTGCTGACCATTCCGACATCAATATCGGAATAGTCTTGACTAATCCGATATAGGGCTATAAAATAGTTATAAATTTATGTAGCTATAAAAATGGAAAGATTATATCAAAAAGAAGTAGAAGAATATTTAACTAATTATGGCAAATTAGTATTTATTAGTGGACCAAGACAAGTTGGAAAGACTACTATATCAAAACAATCTATTAAGAATAATGTTAATTCAGTTTATTTAAATTGGGATTATTTAGAAGATCGACAACAAATTTTAAATAAACACAACGAAACTTTTGAAAAATTGCTTTTAATTAAGGCTAATAATAAGCCAAGAATTATATTAGACGAAATCCATAAATTTAAAGATTGGAAAAATTTAGTAAAAGGATTTTACGATAAATTTGGTGATAGTATAGAATTTATTATCACTGGCAGTGCCAAACTAAATATATATAAAAAGGGTGGCGATAGTTTAATGGGTCGTTATATTAATTTAACAGTACACCCATTATCCGTAGCTGAAATTTCTAAAAATTTTAGTGATAACATTGAATATATCGCAAACCCTAAAAATATTAGAAAAGATGAGTTTGACGCGTTAATAAATTTTGGTGGGTTTGCAGAAGTCTACTTAAAAGGCACTACAAGATTTCATAGAATATGGAGTAAACAAAGATTTGAACAGCTATTTAGAGAAGATGTTAGAAATACTGAAGACATCAATAATATTTATACTTTAGAATTGCTCGCAACCATCATAAATGAACAAGTTGGAGCATTAACAAACTATACAAATTTAGCCAATAAAGTTAGAGCTTCTGACCAAACTATAAGAAGATGGCTCTCTTTATTAGAAAAACATTATTATTGTTTCTCTATAAGACCTTGGGCTAAAAATGTTGTACGAAGCTTAATAAAAGAACCTAAATATTATCTTTGGGACTGGTCACAGATCAAAGATTCAGGAGCAAAATTTGAAAATTTAATAGCATCTCATCTTTTAAAAGCTGTATATTTTTGGAATGAATCAGGACTTGGCGATTTTAGCTTATGTTATTTACGTGATAAACAAAAACAAGAAGTAGATTTTGTAATAATAAAAGATGATAAACCTTGGATTTTAGTAGAAGCTAAAGTAAGCGACTTATCTATTTCTCCAAGTTTAAAATATTTTCATGAATTACTTAAGCCTGAATTTAGTTTTCAAGTAGTTCAAAATAAACAAGCTATTGATAGCTCTTGTTTTGATAAACCAGGTTTATGGATAGTGCCAGCGATTACTTTTCTATCACAGCTTAAGTAGATATATACCCCTAATAAATGAAGAGTTGGATAGACGAAGTTTAATTTGGAAAAGAGCAAGGCGCCTCGGAGTCTTTTGACCGCAGCGTATACTTAATACGTGAGGATCAAAAGCGAGAAGCAACTTAGCCAATTTTTCAAATTAAACGAGTATGCTATACCTTAACGGGCATGACGACAAATATATCCTTAGGGCTTTCAGGGAATTTAATAAGTACAGGAGCTGAAACGCTTGAGAAATATAGCTCTACTAAATCTGATTTTATAGCCTTTAGAACATCTTCTAAATATTGCGGATTGAAACCTATATCTAAATTAGTTTCACCGCTATACTCGTAAAAATTTTCTGTCTCTTTTGAAGAATTAATAACTTCTTTTGCATTTCCTCGTGCTTCCCCTATTGCACTGATCTCTAGAGCTTCACCGGATAGTGATAGTTTCACAGCTCTGAACTTTTCAACTGTTATTATCGCTATTCGCTCGATAGTATCGGCAAATATTTTGCGGTTAATTACTAGTTTTGAGCTGCTATTTTCTGGAATAAAGCTACTGTAATCAGGGAAAGTACCATCAATCAGCTTTGAGAGCATAATAACATTTTCATTGCATATGAACTTAATTTTGTTACTACTTAAAAGTATTTCTATATCCGCATTTGCATTTTTAGAATCTTTTACTATCTTTAAAATCTCTTCAGCACTCTTTTGCGGCAATATAACACCGAAATCCTCTATTTTTTCAGCTAGCACTACAGATGAAACAGAAAGTCTATGCCCATCAGTACTTGCAGCATAAAACTCGCTATCTTTTACATGCAAATAAATGCCGTTTAGATTATAACGAGTTTCATCTAAAGAAACCGAAAATTTTGTTGATTCGATTATTTTAGCAAACTCGGCACAAGAAATTTTAAAGCTAGCTTCTGGATTAATATTATCCATCACAGGAAAAGACTCTACTGGCAGAGTAAATAAATTAAAGCGACAATTTTTTCCTGTTATTTCAAGCCCTGTAGTACCTAAATCAGTTAGGGTAAGCTCTGAATCAGGAAGCTTTTTCACTATATCATTTAAAGTTTTAGTGGAGACAGTAAGCTCACCCTCACTTACTACTTGCACTCCTATTTTTTGGCTTAAATATAAGTCCATATTGGTAGAGCTAAGCTCTAACAGCCCATCCTTTGCCAATAATTTAATATTTGCAAGCTCGGATATTATATTACGTTTTTCAACAACAGAACTTGCAAAACCAAGTGCTTGAACTAATGTTTTTGTCTCAACTATTACCTTTAACATATTGTTATTCTCTTAATGTTCCTTGAAATTTCTGTTCAATATTAGCAATTAAATCTTTGCTGAATGAATTTAAATCATCTTCATTTAAAGTGCGATCATCAGCTTGAAGCCCTACTCTAATTGCAATAGACTTTTTACCTGAAGGTAATTTATCACCGCTATAAATATCAAATAATATAACTGATTTGACAAGCTTTTTATTAAAATTATTTATGTATGATATTATTTCACCAACTGGTTGATCACGAGCTATAATAAATGCGTAATCTCTAAAATTAGCTTGGTAATCAGATATTATAAACTCGTCTCTCTTGCCAAATTTAGCTTTAGGTGCAGGTAAATTTGTTATATTTAGCTCAAACGCAAACACTTCCTCTTTAATATCATAATGCTTTAATATTTTAGGATGTATCTGCCCAAAGTGACCTAGTAGATTTTTTCCTAGAGCTAGATTTACTGACCTAGTCGGATGATAATACAAAGGTGTAGCCTGATTTGATACAATACACTTCTCTATAGATAAACCGGCATAATCAAAAACAGTTTCTAGATCACTTTTAAGGTCAAAAATATCATAGCTACGCCCTATCGAGTGAGGATTTTTACTATTATATGAACCAGTTAAAATTGCCGTTAAATAGGTTGCTTCCGTATTTAACCCTATAAAATTTGGACCAACTTCAAAAAAAGCCATATCTTTTATAGAACGTGCAAGATTTTTTCGAACTATATCAAGTAAATTCGGCACGATAGTAGGACGCATATAATTATCCTCAACGCTTATAGGATTGAGCAAAAATAGCTCATCTTTTAGCTCGGTAAATAACTTAGCATCCTTGCTATTCATAAACGAGTTGGTAACTACCTCGTCATAACCTTTACTTGCAAGTATCCTTTTAAAGCTTGAGATTCTTTTATGTTCTCTTAAACGGTTATTATCCTGCTCTAATTCCGGTAGTTTTATGCTCTCTATCTTATCATAACCATAAATACGGGTTATTTCTTCTACAACATCCTCTAAAATATTTATATCATGACGCCATGATGGAGGAGTTATTTTTATTACATCTTTTTCGGTATCGGTAGCAAATCCAAGTTTATTTAATATAGCTTCTATCCCTTTGATATTTAACCCTTTGACATAACTTGCTTCTAAAGGTAATTTGGGTGTCAATCCGGTACTCGCATCCTCACGTACTTCTTTGTACGCTGCGATGCTGTGTTCCGTGTTTCCTACAAATTCTCCTTTATTAGCTTCGTTATGTAGTAAAATGGTTAATTTAATTCCAGTGATTTTTTCTAGATAACCTGCTGGAAAATCCAACGTTTTTTTTGCAGGTTCTTTTTCCCCAGATATTAGTATTTCTGATACTTCACCACCATCACATATTGATAAAATAAGATCAGTTGCTATATTTAAAGCTTTTTCGGTAAAGTTTCTATCAATATTACGCTCAAAGCGATATCTAGAGTCAGTATCGATTTGTAGCCGCCTACCGCTCGCTGCAACCATCTTAGCATTAAAACAAGCAGCTTCTAGCAATATATTCATCGTATTACTATCGCAGCTACTACTAATCCCGCCAATAATACCAGCTAAAGCTTGCACGCCATTTTCATCTTTTATAACTAGATCACTTTTATTAAGTAGATATTTTTTATCGTTCAAGGCGTGAAATCCCCTATTGTCATCCCGTGGCTTGACCACGGGATCTTGTATAACAGATTCTTCTCCTGAGATCCCGCAGTCAAGCCGCGGGATGACATTTTCCTCGCAATGACGATCTACAACAATCCCCCCCCCTATCTTATCCGCATCGTAAGCATGCATTGGTTGACCGAAGCTATAGGACATATAATTTGTCACATCAACTATGCTTGATATAGGCTTTACACCAATATTTTTAAGCAATTTCTGAAGCCAGTCAGGACTTGGTTTATTTTTTAAATTTCGTATTTCTCTGAACGTAAATAACGGGCAAGCTTCTTTATCTTTTATATTAAGCTTTACTTTAGAGCTAAATGTACTTTTTACCGCAGGAATTTCTAACTCTTTAAGCGTTCCGATTCCTTTTGCCGATAAATCTCTTGCAATGCCGTAAACCGATAGTGCATCCCCACGATTAGGGGTAACATTAATAACAAATACCGGATCATCTAAACCGTAATATTTGGTGAAAGGTTCACCGACAACAGCATCTTCAGGTAATTCTATGATCCCTTCCGATTCAGAAGCTAAGAATAACTCTTCTTCAGAACAAAGCATACCGCAACTTTTTTCCCCTCTAATGTTAGATTCCTTAATCTTGAATTTGCCGTTTGGGATTTCTACGCCGATATTAGCCAGCACTACTTTAATACCAGCTCTTGCATTGCTTGCACCACAAACTATTTGCAAATTGCCGTTCTTAGTTTCAACTTCACAAATCTTTAATTTATCGGCTGACGGGTGGGGTTTAGTGCTTACTATATAGGCTACTTCAAATTTTTGTAAATCTGCCGCTTTGTCAATTATTTCTTCTACTTCAAGCCCAATGGCGGTTAGGCTTTCGGCAATTTCAGTAACCGAAGCTGATGTATCTAAAAACTGTTTTAACCATGATAAGGTAAATTTCATTTCGTAAGCCCTCCTGCTAAATTTGGTATATCAAAGCTTGAGAAGCTATAATGTTTCAGCCAACGCATATCACCTTCAAAAAATTGTCTTAAATCTTTAATATTATATTTCAGCATTGCAAAACGCTCTACTCCAAGTCCGAAAGCAAAGCCTTGGTACTGGCTATTATCAATGCCGACATTTTTAAGCACGTTCGGATGAACCATCCCGCAGCCCAAAACCTCAAGCCATTTATCGGTTTTGCTCATCCGGATATCAACTTCGGCTGAAGGTTCAGTAAATGGGAAAAAGCTTGGTCTAAAACGTAGTTCAATATTCGAGTTTTCAAAAAAGCATCTTATAAACTCTGTGATGACATATTTTAAATGTCCCATATTAATATCTTTATCGATAACAAGCCCCTCTATTTGGTGAAACATCGGTGTATGAGTCATGTCAGAATCCGATCTATAAGTCCTACCTGGGGCTATAAACCTAAAAGGCGGTTTGCCATTTTTCATTGCTCTAATTTGCACTGTGGAGGTATGAGTACGAAGTAACATAGGCTTATCGTTTTCTTGACCTTTTAAATAAAAAGTATCATGCATTTGCCTTGCAGGATGGTCATCCTCAAAATTAAGAGCAGTAAAATTATGGAAATCATTTTCAATGTTTGGACCATCTTCTATCGAGAAACCAAATTTAGCAAATACTTGAATTAATTCTTCCATGCATTGAGTGATTGGGTGAATTGAACCTTGCTTATATCTTCTTGCTGGTAAGCTTAAATCAATTTTATCGCTAGAGAGCTTAAGGTTTAATTCCTCTTCTTCCAGAATTTCTTCTTTGGCTTTTATTATATTCTGTATTTCTTCTTTTAACTTATTGATTTTTAAGCCAAATTCTTTGCGATCCTGCTCACTTAAAGAACCTAATTTTTTAAGCTCGTTAGTAACTATGCCGTTTTTACCTAAAAACTCTACTTTATATTCTTGTAAAACTTTTAGACTTTGAACTAACAAAATCTTCTCTTCCGCTAGCCTTAATATTGTTTCTATATTATCCATGATTCTTTTTGTCTTATGTTAATACTGTCATCCCGTGGCTTGTCCACGGGATCCAGTTAAAAATACAAATATAAAAAGCTCGATTGCTCTCGCTTTATGCTAGATCCCGTGGACAAGCCACGATGACATCAAGCCTTAAATTAATACCCATGCATCTGCCGCGGTATGACACAAATCTTAAACTAACACACATTTCATATACCTATCTTCTACCCCCACCAATTTCGCTTTAAATATCTGCCCTATTTCTAGTGGTTCGTCTAGCTTTACCGGTATAAAATTCTCAGTATGGGCTGTGTTATTATTCTCTACCAACAATTCTACTTTCTGCCCTATATGCTTCTTGAAAAACTCAGCTAATTGCCTCTGCCCTTCCTGTCTTAAAATCTCTGCTCTTTCTTTTCTAATAGCTTTCGGTACTTGTGGCATACGAGCCGCCGGTGTTCCCTCACGCTCCGAATACGGAAAAACATGTAAATATTGCAGCTCCGCTTCTGCAATTAATTTTCTTGTGTTTTCAAACATTTCAGGGGTTTCCGTTGGAAAGCCCGCTATAATGTCAGCTCCAAATGATACTTCAGGTCTAATTGCTCGCAGCTTATTACAAAACTCGATTATTTCAGCTCTATTATGCCGTCTTTTCATCCGCTTTAATATCATATCATCACCTGCTTGTAAACTAATATGAAAATGAGGCATTATCCTTTCATTATAGGCTAAAAGCTCAAAAAGCTCATCGTCTATTTCAGCAACATCTATCGAAGACAAACGAAGCCTTTTTAACTCAGGCACTAGATTCAAAACTCGTTTAATCATTTGAGCAAAAGTTGGGCTTCCGGGCAAATCACCACCATAAGCCGTAACATCAACGCCAGTAAAAACCACTTCCTTAAAGCCGTTTAATACTAAATGCTTCACTTGTTCGGCTATAGCTCCGATCGCTATTGACCTGTTTCTACCTCTACCATAGGGAATTATGCAAAAAGTACAATTATGATCACAACCATTTTGCACTTGAATAAAAGCTCGAGATTTGCCATCAAAACTACTAATTAGATGGTTTGCGGTCTCTTTCACCGACATTATATCGTTAACGACTATTTTTTCATCATTAATTTGGTAGTGACTTGGCAGCAGTTTTTCCTCATTACCTATAACCTTGTCAACTTCCGGCATATCGCCATACATTTTAGGATTAGTTTGAGCACTACAACCAGTGACGATAATTTTTAAATCAGGATTATTTTTTTTAGCGGCACGAATAGCCCCTCGTGCTTGTTTTTCAGCAGATTTAGTTACTGCACAAGTATTAAATACTGCAACATTATCAAGCCCTGAAGCTGCAAGATTTTTTCTTATTATCTCACTTTCATATATATTAAGGCGGCAGCCAAATGTTACTATTTCTTGCTTCAAATTACTCACAATAATACATTCCTTTAGCTACTAAACTAGCAGGTCCTTGCATTATTATATTACCATTTTCCTCTTTCATAATAAGGCTACCATGTTTAAATACCACCTCACATGGTGAGTGAATAAAACCGAGCTTTAAACCAGCAGCAAAGCTACCGCAAGCTCCACTACCACAAGCAAGAGTTAAACCGGATCCACGCTCCCAAACCGATAAGTAAATTTTATTATCTCTAACCTCAGCGAAATTAACATTAACACCATCGGCAAATAATGCTTTATCCTGTAATTTCTCACCGACAATTTTTTGATCTTGTAGCTCTAGCTTACTAAAAATAACTAAATGCGGATTACCAACATCAACACAAATTGTTTCTTTCAAATCAATCATATAACGCTCAGCAAACTCCCAAATTTTATCACGACTCGGCATCCAAGATTCATTAAAACTAACACCACCTACATTAACGCTAATATTATTTTCATCTATAACATGACACAGCAATTTTTTATTACCTACTACTACAGTAATATCTTTTTTACCTGTATCAAGATAGATCAATTTTGCTAAACATCTCGTAGCATTACCGCATAATTTAGCACTAGAACCATCAATATTATAGATAATCATTTCGTAAGAATCATTTTGTTCTTCGTAAATAATAAATTGATCGCATCCAATACCTAAATGACGTTTTGCCATACTCTTTGCCAGTTGTGATAAATCGTATGTACCAGTTAAATCTTTCTTGTTAATAATAACGAAATCATTACCAAGCCCATGCATTTTTACAAAGTTAATCTTACTACTCATAATGTAATTCTAATATTTAAGATTGTATTATAGCAAATTTCTTGGAATTTAGTAAATAAATAAGTATATAATATTTTATCAATAACAAACTTAATAAAAAAGAAATGAAGATACTAAATATTATGCTAAGCCGTGATCTTGGTGGCATACAGCAAGCATTTTTAGATTACAGCAATGCTTTGAAAATGCAGAATATTGAGGTAATAAATGTTACCTCCTACAAGGCAAAAATAAATTCTTTTATATCTAGCAATTTTAAGCTCCCTAATTTATTACCTTTTGATTTAATTTCAGTTCTTGTTCTGAAATATATAATCTATAAAACTAAGCCTGATATTATTATAGCTCATGGCAATAGAGCAATAAATTTTAGTAAACTTGCTAAAACATCTAATATTAGATTAATTGGAATTGCTCATAACTATAGTCTAAAGGGATTGCGTAAATGTGATTTTGTTATTGCCCTAACGCATCATATGAAAGAGCATTTATTGAAAAATAACTTTTCTGAATCTAAAATATTTATCCTGCCAAATATGATAAATATAACCAAAGAATTTACCCCTAATAAATCATATAAAAAACCGGTGGTAATTGGCGTATTAGCAAGGTTCGTAGCTAAAAAAGGTGTTGATGTTTTTATCAATAGCATCAAAATTTTACAAGACAAAAACTATAAAATTCAAGCAGTTATAGGTGGTAATGGAGAGGAACAAGATAACATAACTGCTTTAGTAAATAAGCTTAATTTACAAAATAAAATATCATTTACAGGATGGGTTAATGACAAAGATAAATTCTTTGAGCAAACTGATATTTTTTGCCTCCCATCACTACATGAACCGTTTGGGATCATATTACTTGAGGCAATGGAGAATAGCCTACCTATAGTTAGTACAGATACCGAAGGTCCTAGCGAAATCTTAAAACATATGCAAGACGGGCTAATTTGCAAAGCCGACTCCCCAAAAGATTTAGCCGAAAAAATTGCGTATCTAATAGACAATCCACAAAAAGCAACAGAACTTTCCCAAAAAGCTTATCTAAAACTAACTCAAACCTATAATATTACAGTTATTTCAGAGAAGTTAGTAACATTATTACATAGTTTAAAAATAGTTAGTTGAAAAAAGATTGCAGTATGTTGACATAATAGTTTAAAGAATCATAATTAAAATTAAGTAATATTAATTTATTTTAATGTATATACTCATTAAACTTCAAAAATTGGCTACGTCGTTTTACAAGAATGTTATAATTCTATCACTTCTACTACTATGCAGCTGTAAAGCAACACATGATAATCCCCCTAACCTACCATTACACCTAATAGTTGGAATAATTATTCATTAGCATCTCAAAATAACCAGATTTCTAAATGGTGGTTACAATTTAACGATCCGGTACTTAATAACTTAATTGAGGAATCTTTAGCTAATAACTCTGATATTGAACTTGCAATGAGTAATATAGCGATAGCAACAGCTCAATATAACCTTGTTAATTCTTATAGATTTCCGCAGATTAATCTACAAGGTAGCGTAAACCGTACAAAGACCAGTAAACAATTAAAACAACCAAATCAGCCAAAAATTTCTAATAATTTTGGGCTTGGTAGTGTACTTAATTACGAAATAGATTTATGGGGGCTAGCTGCTAATGCTAGTGAGTCAGCACGTAGAACTTTATTAGCAAGCGAATATAGCAAGGAGGCAGTACGGCTAACAGTTATAAGTAATGTGACTATCAGCTATTTTAATATTCTAGCATTAGATAAACAAATATATCTAACCAAGCGACTAATAGAAACTCAAACCGAAATCTATAAGCTTACTCAAAAGCTATACGATCTTGGTGTAGGCGATTTAATATCAGTTAGTGAAGCTGCTTCCGAGCTTGCTCTTACCAACTCTTCCCTTCCGCCTTTAGTACAACAAAGACAAGAGCAAGAAACAGCTTTAAAAATTCTACTAGGTTGCTCCCCTGAAAATATAGTAAATGGCTTAGTTTATCGTGATAAGCCTATAGATTATTTCCCTACTACGCCTGTATTACCATCAATATTACCGTCAGAGCTTTTAGAGCAAAGACCGGATATTAAGGCAGCAGAGCAGAATTTATTTGCAGCTGATAGTAATTTAAGAGCAGTGAAAGCAACTTATTTTCCGCAGATTTCTTTAACAGGTTTATTAGGTTTTGGCAGTAATAAGTTAAATACTCTATTTGGTAGCTCAGCTGAGATTTGGCAAGTAGGTGGTACTATAGCTGGTCCTATCTTTGATTTCGGTAAAACTAGGGCTAATGTAGAGGTTGCGGAAAGTACTAAACAACAATATATAGCTATATATAAAGCAACTGTGCGTACAGCTTTTGGTGAGGTTATGGACGCTTTATCGCTTGAGCAAACAGCGAGTAATAATTTTCGTATTTGGCAACAAAATGAAACAGCTTTAACATCCATTTTTAAATTGGCAAATCAACGTTATAAACATGGTAATATAGATTATTTAACAGTACTTACCGCTAAACAGAATATGTTACAGAACGAAATAGATGGAGTTTCTATTAAGCTTTCACAGTTAAGTAGTATGGTTAATGTCTTCCATGCGTTGGGTGGAAACTGGTAAAACTCTTTCATTCCGAGAGCTAATGATGTTAATTGTCATCCCGTGGCTACTTTGTTGCGTAGATCAAAAAACGTTCTCGGTGTTATCCCGTGGCTTGTCCACGGGATCCAGAAAATAATAAAAAACACTAATTTTATTAGTATTTTTTAGCTGGATCCCGTGAATAAATCACGGGATGACAGGGGAAAATGATCCACGCAACAATGCCGCCACGGGATGACAAAAGTGGAGCCAATCTATGCAAGAATGACAATAAAAATAGAACAAACAAATAATAAAAACATGCTTAAAATAATAATGCGGAATTTAGTATTAACGATATTAGCAATATTACTTATAATATTAATGATTTGGTTAGTAATACATCGAAACAAGAAAAATAACTTAAGCACTATAGCAGCACCGGTTGAAGTAACAAAAGTTATTAGAAAAGATGCACCATTATATTATAGAGCTTGCGGGTAATGCCGAAACTTATCAAACTGCAGATATTAAGTCACAAGTTACTGGTCAAATATTAAGCGTGAATTTTGATGACGGGCAGGAAGTAAAGGCAGATGATTTATTATATGAAATTGATCCTCGTCCATTTCAAAATCAATTACAGCAAGCAGAAGCAAGCTTATTAAGCGATACATATAACCTTGAAAATGCTATTAAAGAAGAAGCAAGATATAGAAATTTATATCAAGAAAAGGCTGTATCGGAAGAGCAATATTTACAGATGCTTACTAATATGAACGTGCTTAAAGCTGCTGTTGAACGTGATAAGGCTGTTATTGCCGATGCAAATTTACAGATTGAATATTCAAAAATAGTAGCACCTTTTGACGGCAAGCTTAGCGAAAGCAACGTAGATATAGGAAATCTAGCACAAGCAGGCTTAACTACTTTAGTAACTATTAACACTATCTCACCTATTTATGTTAGTTTTCCTGTACCGGAAGAACATCTAAATAAAATCAATAAATCTCAGAAAAATTCTGATTTATCATTAATAGTTAAAACTTCGAGTGGTCAAGAAGTTACAGACGGAGAGATTGTATTTATTGACAACACAATTGACTCTAATAGCGGTACTATCAAACTTAAAGCAACCCTACCTAATAAAGATGAAATATTATGCCCGGGTCAATTTGTCCGTGTTTCCCTAAGCGTATATACAGAAAAAGATGCTTTGGTTGTTCCATCTAAAGCAATACAAACCAATGATCAAGGACCATATATATTTATTGTTGATAAAGATAATAAAGCAGTAATTAGAAATATAGAAATAGCTTTTTCTAATGATGATTTTGTCGTTATTAAAAATGGCGTAGAAGAGGGAGAGATAGTAGTCACCAAGGGGCAATTAAGACTAAATAACGATACGGAAGTCGTAATTAAAGAGAGTGAATAGTTGTCATCCCGTGGCTTGGGAACTAGATCCAGCATAAAGCGAGATAAATCGAGCTTTTTGTATTTGTAACTTTTATTACTGGATCCCGTGGACAAGCCACGGGATGACAGAAGCGAGAAATAATTGGGTATTTCAGAAATATTTATTAAACGTCCGGTGCTTGCTACTTTATTCATGGCAACTATTTTGCTATTTGGAATATTTGGCTATAGATTACTGCCAGTAAGCGTACTACCTGATATTGATTTCCCAACAATTCAAGTATCGGTAAGTCTGCCAGGTGCTGACCCAACTACCATGGCTTCATCCGTAGCCTTGCCGCTTGAAAAGCAGTTCTCGACAATATCCAATATTGATTCGATGAGTTCGGTTAATAGTGCCGGCAGTACTCAAATTACGTTACAGTTTGATTTAAGTAGGGATATAGATGCCGCAGCACAGGACGTACAAGCTGCTATATCATCTGCTGCTAAACAATTACCGAATGACTTACCAACTCCCCCATCATATCGCAAAGTAAATCCGGCTGATGCCCCAATATTCTACATATCTCTAACGTCAGATACTCTACCCTTATATACTGTCGATTATTACGCTGAAACTATTATGGCTGAACGTTTATCGATGTTACCGGGCGTTGCACAAGTACAAGTATATGGCTCACAGCAATATGCGGTACGTGTGCAGGTTGATCCCGTTAAGATGGCAGCAAATAATATAGGACTTGATCAGGTATCTAGTATAATTAGTAGCAGTAACGTTAATTTACCAACTGGAGCTTTATACGGCAAGGATATTTACTCAAGCATTCAAGCTCCCGGGCAGCTACAAAATGCTAAAGAATATAATGATTTAATATTAACTTATCGTAATGGTAGCCCGCTTTTTCTTAAAAATATTGGGAAAGCTATCGATAGCGTCGCTAATAACAAAATAGCAGCATGGTATAGAGATAAGCCGGGGATAATTCTTGCTATACAAAAACAACCCGACACTAATACTATTGAGATAGTAGATGGCATAAAAGAAGTATTGCCATTACTACGTAGACAAATCCCTGAAGGGGTTAACATAAATATCATGTTTGATAGATCAATTTCTATCAGAGAATCAGTAAATGATGCTAATTTTACCATGATCTTAGCTTTAATATTAGTGGTACTTGCAATATTTCTTTTTTTACATAATTTTAGATCGGTGATTATCCCAACTATCGCCCTACCCTTATCTATAGTTGGTACTTTTGCTTTTATGTATCTCTTCGGATTTAGTATAGATAACATGTCCTTGATGGCTCTAACACTTGCTATGGGGTTTGTGGTAGACGACGCAATAGTAGTGCTTGAAAATATTACAAGGCATATAGAAGCAGGTCAGAATAAAATCCAAGCTTGTATTAATGGAACTAAGGAAATCGGATTTACTATTGTTTCAATGACCTTGTCATTAACTGCTGTATTCATTCCAATATTATTTATGAGCGGTATTTTAGGGAAATTACTGCACGAACTCGCTGTTGTAATCACTACTGCTATCCTGCTTTCAGGGGTTATTTCAATCACTGTTACCCCAATGTTGTGTAATGTGTTTTTGAAGGATGAGAAACACTCTACTGTCATCCCGCAGCTTGACTGCGGGATCTCAGGAGGCATAATATCACAAGCTGCTTCACAAGATACCGTGGTCAAGCCACGGTATGACAAAATTCCCCTTACCGAAAAAGCTTTCGAATATATCAAACAAAAATATAGTAATAGCCTTGAAGTAGTAGCTGAATACTCTAAAACTACTATGCTTGTATTTTTGCTAGTGATTATTGCAACAGCCTATCTTTTCGGATTGGTGCGTAAAGGCTTTATGCCAGATTCCGATACCGGACAAATCTTAATATTTACTGAAGCTGCTCAAACTATTTCCTTTGATGCAATGGTAAAAGAACAACAACAAGTAAGTGACGTATTGCTTAAAAATCCTAATATAGAGTCATTTTTTTCGGCAGTTGGTGTATCAGGTAGAAACTCATCAGTTAATCAAGGTACAATTTTTATCAGCCTAAAACCACGTAACCAACGAGTAGGTGCAGACGAGGTAATTGACCAGTTACGCTCAAAACTAAATCATTTAGTAGGCTTAAAGGTATATATCCAAAATGTGCCGACTATTACTATCGGGGGACAAGCAACAAAAAGCCAATATCAATATACCCTGCAAGGTCTTGATCAAGATGAGCTGTTTGGTTTTTCCCCAAAATTACAGGCAAAACTTGCAGCTACGCCTGGGTTTTTAGACGTAACTTCGGATTTACAAATGTCACAGCCACAAACTTTAGTACAGATTGATAGGTATAAAGCAGCAAAGCTAGGTATATCGGTTGAGCAAATACAAAATGTTTTATATGCTGCTTATGGGGCTGAGCAGATCTCAACATTATATACTCCTACTGCTCAATATGATATTATTTTAGAGTTAGATCCTAAATATCAAACTGATTCATCAATGTTATCCTTAGTTAATATTAATTCTGCAAATAACACTTTAGTCCCTTTAACTACTCTTGCAAAAATTGTTAATAGTGTTGGTCCTTTAAGTATTTCACATTTTGGTCAATTACCATCCGTTACAGTATCATTTAATTTACAAGACGGCTTTTCAATTAGCGATGCCGTTCCAAAAGTTAACGAAGCGGTAAGAGAATTACAAATGCCGGCAACAATTACTGGAAGTTTCCAAGGAACTGCACAAGCTTTCCAGTCTTCTTTCTCTGACCTTGGACTATTATTAGGGCTTGCTGTTATAGTTATTTATATCATTCTTGGTATGCTATATGAGAGTTTTGTACATCCGGTAACGATTCTTTCAGGGCTGCCAACTGCCGTGTTTGGTGCGTTACTTACCTTGCTAATATTTAATAGTGAGCTTGATATGTACGGATTTGTTGGGCTTATTATGTTAATCGGTATCGTTAAGAAAAATGCTATCATGATTATTGACTTTGCCTTAGAACTTGAACGTACTAGCAATAAAAGTTCTAAAGATGTGATTTTAGAAGCTTGCACTATAAGATTTAGACCTATAATGATGACGACCTTAGCGGCGTTAATGGGTGCCATGCCGATAGCTCTTGGGATTGGTAGCACAGGAGCAGAAAGAAGATCACTAGGACTTGCAGTAGTTGGCGGGCTTCTTACTTCACAATTACTAACTCTCTACATCACTCCTATTATTTTCCTATATCTAGAAGCTGGTAAAAGAAAACTCCAATCCGTATCATCTCATGGATAAGTCGGCTTTGGTGGAAACCTTATGCTGTTATCCCGTGGCTTGATCGCAGAATCTAGTTAAAAATACTTGACTTTATACGTCAATGACGTAATAATATTGCTATGGAATATATAGAATCACCATTATTTAGTAAGCTCTTAAATTCATATTTTACAGATGAAGAATATGCAAGTTTTCAATGGCATCTAGCTATGCATCCTAAATCAGGAGACGTTATTCAAGGAAGTGGCGGACTTAGAAAAATTAGGTGGACAGCTAAAGGTAAAGGCAAACGTAGTGGAGTTAGAATTATTTACTATTATAAAGATAAAGAAGATCAAATTTGGCTACTAACCATTTATGCTAAAAATGAAGCTACAAATATCCCAACGTCAATTTTAAAGAAAATTAAGGAGGAACTAGGATTATGAAAGCAAAAAAAAATGCTAATGGTAGAGATATCGGTGCAGAAATTCTACAATCTATTAAAGATATTAAAGCAGGAAAAGGGCTAACTCAAAAAATAGAAACCAAAACTGATATAATAGATATTAGGAAGCATTTACATCTTTCTCAAGTAGATTTTGCAGCTTTAATGCATATTAATGTTAGAACATTGCAAGAATGGGAACAAGGAAGACGTAGACCTAGAGGTCCTGCAATATCTTTACTTAAAATAGCTTCCAAACATCCTGAAATTTTTATTGATTCTAAATTATAACCTCACCAGAACCTAGCTAACTTAAATTCAGGATCTAATATAAAGATAGATAAAATTACTATTATCTCTTTTAAAAACCCTTTTTTCTTGAACATATTTATAATATATTAGATACGTATATTCAAACGTATGAGGACATAATGAAAAAAAATCCAAAAATCTTATTAATAGGAAGCGGTAATATAGGTGGAACGCTTGCTCATTTAATCAGTCTTAAAAACTTAGGTGATATAGTATTATTTGATGTAGCTGAAGGGATTCCACAAGGCAAAGCTCTAGATATAATGCAAGCAAATACCTTAGCAGGTTCTGATATCAAAATTAAAGGCACAAATGACTATAAAGATATTGAAGGGTCAGATGCAATAATTATCACTGCCGGTTTGCCTAGAAAACCTGGCATGAGTAGAGACGATTTAATTAGCGTCAATACTGGTATTATGAAAAGCGTTGCAGAAAATGTTAAAAAATATGCTCCTAATGCTTTTGTAATAGTAATTACCAACCCGCTAGATGTCATGGTTTACGTGATGCTGAAAGAAAGCGGCTTGCCACATAATAAAGTCATTGGTATGGCTGGGGTGCTTGATTCATCAAGGTTTAACTTTTTTCTTGCTGAGGAGTTTAAAGTATCAACTAATAGCGTTAGTAGCATAGTTCTTGGCGGTCACGGTGATGCTATGGTACCGCTTGCTAGATACTCTACTGTGAAAGGCGTACCTATACCTGATTTAGTAAAAATGGGGTTATCAACCAACGAGCGTATCGAAAAAATAATTGACCGCACTAGAAATGGTGGTGGTGAAATCGTGGCACTACTTAAAACAGGATCAGCTTATTATGCTCCTGCTGCTTCTGCTGTAGAAATGCTTGAATCTTATTTACAAGATAAACGACAAATTCTAACCTGTGCGGCTTACTTGCAAGGTGAATATGGCGTAAAAGATTTATATGCTGGTGTACCCATTATTATAGGTAAAAACGGCGTAGAGAAAGTAATCGAGCTGCAATTAACTACCAATGAGCAAGCTTTATTTGATAAGTCAGTAGACGGAGTTAGAAAGCTGATTGAAGCGGTGAAGTAATTTAATTCTTAATTTAAACAATTAGTTAAATGTTTTTAATATTTATTATGGGAAAAATATAAAAAAATTAAATTTTAGCTGCTTTTCGCCTATATTTCTGAATATTTCATTACTTTTAAGAAAAATGTTTTTTAAATACAACAAAAAATATTAAAATTAGTATAACATTAATTATTGATAGTTTTATATGAATGATGTTATTTTCTTATATGAATTAAATATTTAACTAATAGGTGAAGAGGCTAAAATGTCTACAGAAAATTTAAATAAAGTATTAAAGGATGTACAAAACAAAATTTTGAACTCCGGCACTACACAAGATAAATTGACAACAATAGGAACATTACAAAAATCTATTCATCAGAAAGAATTAAAAAATGAGAAATTAACACAAGAAGAAATAGATAATATTTATAAAACTTTAAATATTTTGAAGAAGTCAAGGAACATAATAGAAAAGAAAATATACGCAACCCTCGTATATTAAATAAAAATTATTATAAATTAACCGATCCACGTGATGAGGAGAGAACATATCCCTCAAACCATAAAAATTTGAGTTCAGATATAGTATTTGATAACGAGTTAGAATGGGACGATAGTGGAATGCCCGCTGCTTTTCAAAAATCTTACGGTTCAGGAAATGTTTTAGACCGATTAAAAACGGCCGTAGATGATTACATATTTGAATTAAAGCAGACAGGTGTAGTACAAGATAAGGTAAAATTATTTGAAGAAAAGGCTAATGCTATACAATCTTCTAAAGATAAGCGTAATATATCTACAGCTTCTACTAGCGTAAAAGATAGAATACAAAATTTTGAAGGAAATAATCCTAGCAAAATAAAAAAATATTGGACGGAAGGACGCAGAGAGTTTGTAGAAAAACATGCTCAGCATACACAATCTAAAGACCCTCAAACCGAACGTAATCAGCGTAAAAATGCAGTATCGGCATCATCCAATGAACATGATAATTATGCTGCAAACAGGCAAGAAACTCATAAGCAATTAATAAATAAATTTGAAAATTTAGCTAAAACTCAAGAGATTGATTCTAAAGAACAAAGTAAGCGTATCTCATCTAACAATTTTCAAAAACTTCAACAAGGTAACACCAAAAATTTAAAAGAGAAATTTGAAAAACTAGCTAACGAAGCAAAACTAATTGGAACACAAGCACAACAGAAATCTAAACTAACAAATAAATCTAATGAAAAACCTAAGGTAAAACCTGCAAACCATACTAGAGGTATTTAAAAGAATGAAAAACCTGTAGATGGTATAATTTAATGTACAAATAAAATCATGAGAAAAATAATCATTTTATATTTAATATTTTTTAATTATTTAACTTATGCATCTGATTCTAAAATTGATTGTGATAATGCATATACACAATTTGATATGAATTATTGTGCTAACGAAGATTTTAAGAAAGCTGATAAAGAATTAAATCAACTTTATCAAGAAATATTAAAATACACTTCAGAAGAAGAAACTAATTTATTAAAAAAATCCCAAAATTTATGGATTAAATTTCGTGATGCCGATTGTGAATTCGGAAGCTTTCAGGTCCGCGATGGTACTGTATTTCCAATGATATTAAGTATGTGTTTAGCAGGTAAAACCAAAGTCCGCATTGAAGAACTTAAAAATATACTAGAATGCTCGGAAGGTGATCTTAGTTGTCGGGTACTGCGAAATAGATAAAGTTATGCCATGACTTAATCATGGCATTTAGTACACCTAATTATTTACTACCCCAGAAATAACTACATACATAATCACAAACAGATCCTATAATGTTATAAGCTGTTGTGAAAATATCATTGCTATATGTGCTAGGATAAAAATCTTCAACAATAACTTCTTGATCTGAAAATATATCATTAAAATTATCCATTGATTTTAATAATGTAAACGTTGCTTTAGTACCACCAGACATATCTGATACTGCATCACCTATAAAAGCTAATATATCTTCGATACTATCTACTACCTCTTTAGTATTACTCATAAAAAACCTATTTATTTTATTAAAAATTTAATTATTTAATAAGCGTCATATAGATTTTAAAGCTAGAATATTAATAAATTAGCATTTAGTTAATTATTTAGCAAAAACATTGTTGATATCATTAGTTAATATGCTTATAATGCAGATTATTTAATTTGAGACAAAATATGAGTAATAATTTAAAATCTTCAAACTTAATTAAGGATTCAGAATCTCTTACAGGTAGTTTTCATATAGTAGATTTGTCTGCGGATGATCTTGCACATAAAGGTGTAAGTTTAGCTCGTACACTTGGAACAGAGGAGTATAAAGATACAGAAAAAAACCTAGCTAATTCAGGTTGGGAGGTATTAGCTACTTCTGTTGATGATAAAAATACTAACCAATATGGGTACAAAGCAGTAGCTTTTATTAATCGTAATACCAAAGAAATTCATATTTCTAGTTCCGGTACTATAATTACAGAAAAATACGATTTAATCGATGATGCACGTATTACTTTTGGTCGTCTTCCTAATAAAATGTTACCAGTTAAGGCATTTGTTACTAAAATTTTAGAGCAAGTTGGTGGACAAGAAAATGTAATAGACTACAAATTTAGTACTAGTGGTCACTCTCTTGGAGCAATAGTTTCAGATTTAACTGGAATAGAAATTCACTCTAGAGGATTAAAATTTGAGAAATCTGTTACTTTTGATAATCCTGGTTCAAAAAAGGTAGTAGAAAACGCCATAAAAAATAAAGATTTTTCAGGGGAAGTAGTAACTTCGATAGAAGAGCTAGCAAAACATTGCGAAGTTTATAATGCTAAACATAATTTTATTAATACTGCTAATCCTCAGTTAGCAACTAAAATAAATATTGTAGCACCTCCTAAACTTGATACTACAATAGATCAGTCAGCTAAATCAGCTGGCATATGGGGATGGACAGATTATCTTACAAGCAAAGTTGGTGAAGTAGTTAATACATGTGCAGATTACTTAGGAATCAACAAAGTAGTACATGCTATTAGTAATCATAGGTTAGTAAATTTTGCTGATGCAACTAGCAATCAAAATACTTTTGAAGTAATAGATTGGAAAAAGGTAAATGGTCAAGTAATGCTAAAACCAGATCCTAAACTAGATAAAATTAAAAGCACAGGTAATGATTATGTAGTTATTAAGCATGAAAAAGTTATCTTAGATTCGCTTACTGAGTCTTTTACATTACTAACTGAACAAGGATATAGCTATAAGGATTTAGCCACCTATCATATTCAGCAAGAAGAAGCTAACTTAATAGGTCAGGTTATTGCAGTTTGCTAATTAAACTTTTGACGCATGTCCCACGTCATTGCGAGAAAGTTATGTAATAACCGACTAAGCAATCTCATCATTATTTCCTGAGATTGCCACGTCACTTCGCTCCTCGCAAGGCATTGTTGCGTGGTTCCGATGTCATGCCGTGGCTTGACCACGGCATCCAGGAAATAATAAAAAATACTAATTTTATTAGTATTTTTTAGCTGGCTCTAGTTCATAAATCACGGGATGACAAGGGAAAATGATCCAAGCGGGCAATGCCGTCACAGAATGACACTGGTTGAACTGATCTACAAAACAATTCCTATACAGGAACAACATTCTCCAGCCAATATTTGCTGCATGCAAGAAAATTAGGATTGGCAAAGTCTTTCTTACCATAGGTAATTTCTTTGCCATCTAGATCTAGAATATTACCACCACCAGCTTTAATTAAAGCATGACCTGCTGCTATATCCCATTCCATAGTTTGACCAAATTTAGGGCAAATATCCACACTACCCTCAGCAATTAAACATAATTTAATTGAACTACCTATTGCGTCTATTTTATTAAAGGAATATTTACTTAAAAATTCTTTAGTTGCTTTATTTGAATGATAAAAACCTATGACAGCGTTTAGCTCTTTTTGCTTATGAATGATAGGAATTTCTTTAGAATGTTGTTCGATTTTTAACTGATTTTTTTCATCAGTATAATATAATTTATCTGTCTCAGGTTGATATATTAAGCCAATAGTCGGTACACCATTTTTAATTAGACCTATATTTATAGTATAGGTGCTTTTGCCGTTTACATAACTTCGTGTTCCATCAATTGGATCAATTAACCAAAAAGTATTATTACTAAGTATTGGCAATGGCTGTTCTTCACATACTATATCTATTTCTGGAGTTAAGTCTTGCAGATTTTGATAGATTATTTTACTAATTTCTTTATCTGCATTGGTAACTACCGAGCCATCTGACTTAGTATCAATTAATATTCCTGATTTTTTTATATCTAAAGCAATTTTACCAGTATCGATAATTAAATCTTTTAAAGTATTTATTAAATTATTATTCATACTATTTATTTAACATTTTTGCAGCTACATCATCCTCCAACCACTGTCCTGTATTTAGAAGAGTGGATTGCTGCAATTTGGCAACTTCTAGATCGGGTGATCCTTGTAATTGTTGCCATCCCAAATACTCAATTCCATAATATTCTATATCAACATTTCTTAAATAAGAATTCATATCTTTTAAATCTTGTTCATTATTTGCAAACACTATAATTTTGCTAGGCTCCTTTGGTATAATTTTTAAAAATTCAATGAGTGACTTTACTTTATTAGTATTTCCAGTAAATATTATTCCCAGATAAAAAATAGGTGCACTTGCATCAGTTGGATCAAATCTAAATACATCTTTATCATTAACTTTACTAGTAAAATTAATACCTAATCCGTAAAGTAAGGTATACAACCATCCTTCATAATTTTCAATCAAATTACATGGGGTAGTTATTTCTTGAAGCCCTAAAACTGTTGCACCTTGCTTTTTCATTTGATTAATAAAATCCCCCCAATTTTTTTCTACAAGCATCATTTGGCGTTGTTGCATTAATTGTGCTATAGAATTATTTACTGATGAATCATTTACTGCAAGACTATATAAGTTTTTGGTAAAATTTACATAAGGATTATCGTTATAGCGAAAAAATTTTGATTTGGGAGTTATAATAGTATTATCTATATTTATTAAAACAAGGCTATCTTGGTCTATTTTGGGTAACAAATCTTTCATTGTTACAGAATTTACAGAATAAGTAGGAATTATTTGACCATAGCTTGAAGTTGGCACAATTAAATAAAGTAATAAATGGAGTAAAATTTTATTTACTTTGATCATAAGGGTTTTTACTTTTTGCATTATTAGTTTTTAAAGGTGGGTTATTTCTTTTTATATTATTCATTTGATTAGTCAAGTCATTAATAATTACATTATAGTTTGCATTATTATCCCTACTATCTTGATTATTATAATAATATCCAATAAATAAAACAGAAGAACTATAATTAGCCAGCTGTGCTTCCATTGAACTTAATAGTTCTGTACTACCGCTAACCATTATAAGTACCTTAGGCATAAAATTCATTTGAACAAAAAAATTAATCATTAGTTCCGCACCAGATATATTATTGCTAGTTAATATACCCTTATAAAATACCGGATAAGTATTAGAAAAACTTTTTAAATTATTAAAAATAATATAATTATTTTTAGGAAAGCTATTTGAGAAATCAATGTTAAAATTCTTTTTTAAATAATCAGCAATCCATATTTCAAATTTAGGTATATTATTAAAATTACCTGTAAAACCTCCATTTACGGCTATTATAGGAATATTTTTATTTCTGATATCACTTACAAAATTCGGAAAGTTAGAATCTAGTAATTCCTTTTTATATTTATCACTTGTTAAAATTAACTGATCTATATAAATATTTTTAGGGTTTTTACTAATCTTTTGCAAAGTAGGTGCTAGTTTAGCATAAACATCTTTATCGATTTGCTCACCTAAAGATAATAACGGCTTAAATAATATTTTATCCAAGTCTATTACCACTAGTAAATCTTGTGGCAAATAATTTTTAATATAATTTTCTTCAAAATCTTGTTTTATTTTATCTAAATTATTTACTTCTATATTTTCTGCTTTAACTATAGATGTGACAAGTAGTAATAAGATAAATATATATTTTTTAAACATTAATATACTCCAATATAATACATTGTCATGCCGTGGCGGCTTTGCCTGCGTGGATACCAAATCGTCATTGCGAGCGACTGCAAGGAGCGTGGCAATCCAGAAAAAATAATAAAAAATGCTATAAGTTAGCATTTTTTACTGGATTGCTTCGTCAATTACTTCGTAATTTTCTCGCAATGACGGTAAAACTGATCCACGCAAGCAATGCCGCCATGGGATGACACTAAATCGAAAATCATATCTTAGTGTTAGCACATTGTAATGCTAATATCAATCCATATTAAACTATAATATGGTAAATATGTTTGGAAGTTTTTTTAGTTCGTTTGGTGGTGCTATCGGAAATGCATTTGGAGGTGGTATATTTTCAAGCATAGGAAGATTTGCTGGTAAAATGCTTGGTGAGTATTTAGATCAACTAAATCATGAACCAGAAGAATATGATTATATTAAAAACTTCAAAGAAAGTTTTAAGTATGTTACAGCAAATTATGGTGAGCCTATCCCTTTAATTTTTGGCACTACAAAGGTTAGCGGAAAAATAATTTGGGCAGATAAAGTCAAAGAAATAGCAAATAGCACCCGTCATAAAGAATATTTTCCTTATTTTCATAACGTAAATCTACTACGACTTCTACGGAATATAGCTATTTCTTTTCTTTTGCCGTCGGTATTTGTGAGGGTGAGATTAGTGAAATTAACAGGGTATGGGCAAATGATGAAATCATAAAATTAAATAAATATAAGTTTAGATTATATAAAGGATCAGAAGAACAATTACCCGATCCTTTAATTGAAAAATGCTTAGGTAAAAATAAAACTCCTGCTTTTAGATCTCTTAGCTATGCAGTATTTGAAGAACTACCTTTAGAAGATTTTGACAATATTATTCCGAATTTCTCATTTGAAGTAACTAGAAAGCCTAATATTCATTTACCAAACAATTACGCAAAAGTCGAAAATTTAATTAGCAGTATTAGCATGATTCCAGGGTCTGGGGAATTTGTCTATGATACAGAAATTCAGTATAAAACCCAAGAAAGCTTTTTTGGTGGTGTTGTGAATCATGAGGCTATCAATACACATAATCATTATAATATTGCTGATAGCGTATATAGCCTTAATCAGCTACAAACCACCTGCCCTAACATAAAATGGGTAGCACCAGTAGTTTCTTGGTTTGGTGATAATCTTGATATAAACTATTGTAGTATAAAACCTGCTATAGAGTTTAACGATCCTCTAACCACTTATTCATCTACTTGGCAAGTTGGTCGTTATAATAGGGAAAATGCTAAAATTATATCTAAGGATGAATATGAGAGTCCTAATTATGGAGGTAGTGTTAATGACGCTAGCTTGGTGCGTTACCTCAAGGAGCTAAAAAAACGTAATTTAAAAATTATGTTTTATCCGATGTTTTTTATGGATTTACCCGGTAAGCCTTGGCGTGGACATGTTAGCGGCTCTGCGGAGGCAGTAAGTAATTTTTTTCATAAAACTGATGGTTATAACAATTTTATTCTTCATTATGCACATTTAGTTAAAGATTATGCAGATGCCTTTATAATCGGCTCGGAACTAATTGGCATTACTTCTATAAGAGACTCAGCAAATAACTTTCCAGCAATTAATGAACTATGCAACCTTGCTCGTTTAGTAAAAGAAATAGTAGGCAATAAGGTACAGGTTACTTACGCAGCCGATTGGTCAGAATATCATCATACTAGTGGTGGATGGTATAATCTAGACCCGCTATTTGCCTCATCCTACATTGACTTCGTCGGGATAGATGCTTATTTCCCTTTAACCAGTTCTTTAAGCTCTAGAATTACAAAAGAGGATATTATTAAAGGTTGCCATAGCGGTGAGGGGTATGATTATTACTTAGATGGCAGCGGTAATAAACAAGCTTTATCGGCTGCTTATGCTTGGAAGAATGTAGCATATTGGTGGGAAAATCATCACTATAATCCTGATGGGAATAAAACAGCGTGGCAACCAAAAATGAAAAAAATTTGGTTCACTGAATTTGGTTTTCCATCGATAGATAAAGCCTCCAATCAACCTAATGTGTTTTTTGATCCTAAATGCACGGATGGCGGTGCTCCTAAATACTCCTCAGCAGGTACAGATTTTTTAGCACAACGTATAGCTATTAAAGGGTTTATAGAATATTGGCAAGCACAAGAATATATAGAAGAGATGTTCTTATGGACATGGGATGCACGCCCCTACCCCGCTTGGCCCCATGGTAATATTTGGAGTGATAATCATTTATGGGAAAAGGGGCATTGGGTTAATGGTAAACTTGGCACTTGTAGCCTTGCTGAAATAATACTTGAATTATCTAATAGATGCGGGATTGATATACAAAGCATCGATATTTCTACCATTGATGAAATAGTAGACGGTTTTATTTTAAATAAGGTTTTATCTGCTGTAGATGTTATTAACTCCTTAAGAATATTCTATTTCTTTGACATAATTACGAATGAATGTGAAAAAATAAAATTTTTAAAACGAGGCAGCGGAAAATTAGATTATATAAACGAAAAAACTTTAATAAAACTATCTGATAATAGCTATATAAAGCAAACAGAAATACCTGAAGAAAATATTATTAGCAAACTAAATATCAATTTTATTGATAGATTTAATAATTATGATGATTGCTATGCTTATATAAATAATGAGACTATTTCAAATAGCCCTGAACTTAACGTTAAAATTCCTATTATTTTATCACTGTCAGAAATAGAAAATATAGGCAGGTTAATTTTAAAAAATGCTTCTATCGAAAGTAAAGTGATTAAGTTCTTAATGCCAGCAATTTTTCATGAGTTTAAACCTGGCGATTTCTTAATACTTCACTACAAAAAATCTAAATACCAAATTAGAATAATAAATATGAAATTATCTGCCCTAACCTCTTATATTACAGGCGTGATAGATAATTTTTCTTCCTATTACTTACCTGCTGCAAATATCTTATCAGGATTTGAAAAATCCTCAAATGTAGAAACAAAATGTGTTATTCTTGATCTACCTTTTAATATAGTAGAAAACAATGATCAGCCATATTTAGCCGTTTACTTACAAAGTAATATTAATGAACCTTTATATGTTTCAATTGACGGCAGCAATTATGCTAAAATAGCAAATTTAACAAAACAAACTTTTATCGGAAGTGTTGCGAATTTTACCTCTGACTCTATCATTATTAACTGCAAGAATTTTGAAGAATTGGTTATTAATGATTGGAATTTAGCAGCTTTTGGGCAGGAAATTATAAAGTTTAAAAAATGGGAAAAGCTAGATACTAATACATATCAAATAAGCGAAATGATCAGAGGTGAGTTTATGACGCAAGAATTTATTTCTACCCATCAAACTAATGAAAATTTTATTTTACTTGAGAAGAATTTCAATATTATTCCAGTAGCTTCTAAGTTAAAAGATGTGAATATATATTTTAAAGTTGGTAATTTATCGCCTGTGGAAATTAATTTTCAAAATAAAGCAAACTTATAATAGCTTTTTTAATTTATCTTAATATCCTTGAAAATTAATTATCAGTTAATAATTTAGGATTCTATGAAGAAAATATATGGCGATGAGCGTATATATACTAATGAAGTATACGAAAATCAAGAAGAAGAGCTATTATTAAATTTTGATCATAATGGTAACCATGATGAAGTAAAAAATTTCCTAATTGGTTGTAGTTTAGAATATCATAAATTTGCTTAAAAAATTGCTTCGTCATTAATGCATGCTCGTAATATTGAGCCATCGATGAAATATTCCGGATGTTCGGTTGTTATTTTTTGTGTTAGTTCAGGATAGGCTTTGGTAAATTCCACAGCACAAATAAAATCTTTATTAGGATGGTTAATAGCTCCTAAACAAACCGCTTCAAAACATAACATTTTAGCAGTTTCTATATTTTTAGCACTCGATAAATCCCTTAATTGCTTTGCTAAATATTTATCGCATAAATAACTCGCTGCTCCCCAAATACCTAAAAATCTAAATTTTCCTGTACTCCATTTACCTTTAGCAGCATTAGTATATATTTTATTTAAAACTTTTTTTTGTATTTTTTGTTTAACTTCTAAAGTAATTTCCTCAAAATCCCCCCGTTGTAATATAAACTCCCTAGTCTCGTTATTTTTTATGAATTCGGGGGAGATTATTTTAATATAACTTTCTAAGTTTTTAGTATGGGAATGTTTTAAGCCTAAAGTTTGTACATACATTAAATAAGCTTGCTTACAAAGTTCTATTGACTTATTAGTATCCTTTAATTTCTCGTAAGCTAAACTAACATTATCAAGAGAGCCTGCGATAGAAGAGTGATTGCATTTATATAATTTTTGATTCATATTTAGAGCTTCCTCTAAATATTCCAATCCTTTAGAGATATTTCCCAAACCTTTATAAGCTTCGCCTACATTATTAAGAGCACTAGCAATATAAGGATTATTATTTTGATATAAAGCTTTATACATTTCTAGGACATATTTTAAATATTTTAACCCTTCAGAAGTATTACCTAGTTTATAATAAGCTGCACCAATACTATTAAAGGTATTAAGCATGCTGACAATATGAAGAGGATTATCTTGATATAAAGTTTGATATATTTCCAAAGCCCCTTTATAATAGATTAATGCTTTTGCAGGATTGCCTAAATCTTTATAAGATAAACCAATACTATTGAGTAAGGCGGCAATATAAGAATGGTTACTTGGATATAATTCTTGGAACATTTTTAAAGCTTCTTCAAGATATTGTAGACCTTTAGAATTATCACCTAAATCTCGACAAGCCAAACCAACATTGTTGAGAGAAGTAGCAATACAAGGATGATTACCTTGATATAATGCTTGATTCATCTTTAAAGCTTTTCTTAAATATTTTAGTCCTTTAAAAATATCGCCTAAGTTATTATAAGCAACTCCAATATTATTAAGAGATTTAGCAATATCAGAATGGTTGCCTTGATATAATTTTTGAAATATCTTTAGAGCTTCTTTATGATACTTTAATGATTCTTTAAATCTATGTAATACACCATCACTATAATAACCTATTTTTTGATATAAATTTGCTTTTATAAATTTATTAATTTCAATATTAACGTTTAGTATCTTTATCACATGAGGATAAAATAGTTTAGAAGCTTCCCAGTCTTCATTTGGAACATCTATTAATATTGGAAATAAACTGTCTAAAGCTTCAGCTAGGCTTATGTAAATTTTTTGTTCATCTATTGCATGCTCTTTATGTCTATCTACATATCTTTTTACTGCAAACTGTACTAGTCCGTGTAATTGTAAACCTGCTTGTCCATCTTGATATATTAGCTTCATTAATGATAATGCTTCTAATTTTTTTATAGGTTCTTGCAATTTTTCTTCATCTAATAAAAATAATTCTTTGAAAATATCTATACTGATAAAGTCAGGGTCTAAACATGCAGAATATTGTAATATTAACCAAGCTAGCGATGATTTTTCTAGTATTTCTAACAATAATATTGTCTCAGGTTGTTTATCTTTGTTATTACGTAGAAAATTAAGATAATCTTTTACTTTAAGTAATTTATTTTCTTTTAAATACGCTACTGCTTTGGACAAACTATATGGCAATATTTCATCTTTATTGCCTAGCTCTTCTATTAAATCGTTAATATCTTCATCATTAAACCTATTTCCTAAGGAATTTTCTAAATATGTTACTGCTGTTTTTATATTAAAAGGTTTTAATTCAATATTTGTTATATCATCACTTAGCTTATTATTTTTAGTAGTAATTATTACCTGTACTTTATCTTTAAGTATACTCATCATACTGTTAAGATAAGGCTCAATGTCCTTATATACTTCTACGTTATCAAAAATAAATAATGTATTTGAATTTAATTTTGCGATATTCTCATGGATTAATCTTGTTATATCTTCTTCCTTTTCGCCTGTTGTATAAATAGAAAATTCTTTAGCAAATTGTATGTATGCTTCAGTAATTTTATAAGCAGAATCCGCATTAATGAAATGTACTATCTTCTTTGCTTTGTCTCTTTGTTCACGACCATATTCTATAGCTAGAGTGCTTTTGCCTATGCCTGTATATCCACTAATTGTTATGAACTGTTTTTCATTTAAGTTTTTTTCAATATCCTGTAGTATATCTTCACGACGAATAAGATTATAGGGTAATAAGGAAGATAAATTGCTGTTTATATTTTTTATAGATTCAATTAATTCATGGGAATTATAAGCATTAAGATTTTCTAGAACTTCCTTGGCTTCATAACTCACTTCAATTAATCTTAAAATTTGCTCTTTTAAATCATCCACCTTAATACTAAGCGAGTTTGTGAATATATAATATTTTTTATTTTGGAGTTTTATTTTATACTGATCTTTGATTATTTTTAACTGCTGCTTTACTAAATTCGGTATTTCCTTTTTATCTATTTCTTTATTACTTAATTTAGTTAATTGCTTTAAATAATAATCACTACTTCCTATATCATTTACATTTACTACATCTTCAGACAAATTTACTTTTTGCGATTTGTAATGTCCTTCATAAAAAAGCTCAAATTGTTTTTTTCCCTCTGCTTGTGTAGGATCTTCTAAATGTTTATAAAATTCTAAAATTTGTTCAATTGCGACATTACCGCTTATAAAATGATCAAATACCTCTAAAAAGCTACCTAGCGTTGTTGCCGTAATACCTCTTTTTGCTAAATCTTTAATCACACCACCAATAGGCATAGAATCAATTAACTTGCCTCCTAACGTATTGTCTTTAGGTTCATATTTGATACAAGGCCAATCTATTATCTGTTCATATTTTATAGGTTTACCTGTCTTAGAATCAAAACTATCTAGCATTGAATCAAGTAAATCACTGTTTAATGATAATAGAGAAATATAATTTTTAATTGGGATTGCTTTATTTAGGGCATTTATTATTTTATTGCTATATTCAGCTGCCGTAACTTTGGGAAATAATCTATATGCTTTATGGATATGGGGGTTACTAGTATTTACAAAATTCGGTGCAGATAAATAAGTAGTTATGTCTAAATTTCTTATATCAAAATGAGTTTTATAACTAATTATATTGGGCTTAAAGCTATCCATAATTTTTGCAGAGCCAGGACTATCGAACGTTATAGCTTTTGCTTTGAAATAGTTAAAATCTTGATAAGCAAAATATAAGCTTAATTCTGCAAACCATGCACCCAAAGAATAACCGGTAAAAGATAAATTATAGTCATGCTTTTTAGCATATTCGGTGATTTCCTGCGTAGTCTGATATGCTGCTGCTTGCCGTGCTACTATCTGCCCGCCTAAAATGCTTTTTAAATGAGTCTTGATTGGTGAATCTGTTTTTAGCAAATCCCACCCCTCAAATGTATTGCCTCGATGAGCAAGTACTAGCTGCTTTTTCTTTTCATTTACATATGCTACTGCGTAATATCTACCTATTTTAGGCTCATTAAATATTTTCCAATCTTCTAAATATAAATTATATTTTACTTTTTCAAAGGCTACTTTCTCATAGATTTAGTTGAATTTTCACAAGGCATTATAAATTAAATTTTATAATTTTCAACTATTACGTTATTTACCATGAAATTTTTTGTCTATAATCCTTTATTAAAAACAGCATCTTTAAATATAAAAGTTAAGGCAGCTGCCAAAAGTAATGACATCAAAGAATTTATTATAATTAATGATGTCCTTCATCTAAAATTATCTATAAAAGCACATGCACAACAAGGTAAAGCTAACGAAGAGATCATAAATTTTTTAGCAAAAGAATGGCAATTATTGCGGAGTAATTTAGAAATTACTAAAGGTCATACTAACAGCTTAAAAACAATTTTAATAAAAAATATTGATGAGGAGTATTTAAATTTGATTTTAAAACCCTATATTAAATGAATAAAGTTTTGTTACATTGGTGTCACCCCGTGGCTTGACCACGGGGTCTTGTATCACAAACCGCATCCTAAGATTCCGCTACAAGCGTGCGGGATGACAAGTAAGGATTCGCTATATAACAAAACTAAAAACACGAATTTTAAAAGGTTAGTATGAAACAAGAAAAAAAGAAATTTGATGCCGAAGTCGGTAAGATTTTAAATTTAATGATTCACTCTCTTTATAGTAATAAAGAGATTTTTATGCGGGAGTTGATTTCTAACGCCTCTGATGCTTGTGATAAGCTGCGTTATCTATCCCAAAGTGAAGCTGAATTAGTAGCCGGTGACTCTAACTTTAAGATTACTGTTAAAGGCGATAAAAACAATGGTCAGGTTATCATACGTGATAACGGAATCGGTATGAATAAAGAGGATTTAATCGAGAATCTAGGCACTATTGCAAGATCGGGTACGGCAAATTTCCTTAAGAATCTCTCAGGTGATTCTAAAAAAGATAATATGCTAATTGGTCAGTTTGGTGTTGGTTTTTACTCAAGCTTTATGGTAGCTGATAAGGTCACTGTAACTTCAAGAAAAGCTGGTGAAGATAAAGTATATGTTTGGGAATCGGAAGGCGAAGGCGAATATATTGTCTCAAGCTCAGATAGAGAGTTTAGCAGAGGAACGGAAATCGCTCTACACATTAAAAAGGAAGAAGATAGTTTCCTTGATCATTTTAGATTAAAACATATAGTTAAAAGCTATTCCGATCATATAGCCGTGCCAATATATTTCTTTGATGAGGGGGATAATAACGAAATACAACTAAATTCTGCCTCAGCTTTATGGACAAGATCAAAATCCGAAATCACTGAAGAGCAGTATAAAGAATTCTATAAAAGCTTATCTTATGCGGTGGATGATCCTTGGGTTACCATGCATAATAAAAATGAGGGAGCTATAGAGTTTACAAATCTGTTATTTATCCCATCAAGCAAAACTTATGATTTATTCCATCCTGATCGCAAAAGACGAGTGAAATTATATATTAAGAGAGTATTTATTTCTGATGAGAATATTGATTTAATCCCATCATATTTAAGATTTTTACGAGGTGTAGTAGATTCAGAGGATCTACCACTGAATATTAGCCGTGAATCTCTGCAACATAATAATGTACTTGAGAAAATTAAAAACGCTATTACCAAAAGAGTCCTAGGCGAACTTAAGAAAAAGAAAGAAGATTCGCCTGATGAATATAATAATTTTTGGGCTAATTTTGGCGGAGCTTTAAAGGAAGGGTTATGTGAGGCTACAACCGACCACGAGAAGTTACTAGAAGTATGTATATTTAGAAGTGCCTTGCATAATAAAATGATTAGCCTTGATGAATATATAAAGGGCTTTAAAGAGGGGCAGAATACTATATATTATTTAAGTGGTGATAATCCTGATAAGCTACTTTCAAGCCCGCAAATAGAGGGGTTATTAAGTAAAAATATCGATGTGTTATTATTTACCGATACTGTTGATGATTTTTGGGTAAATGTTAATAGCGAATATAAAGGACATACGATTAAATCGGCTACAAGAAGCGACATTGATGTAGACCAGGCTACTTCATCTTCAGAAGAAAAAAATAAGGATGATAAAAAATCCGATGATGAATATAAATCATTGACTGATTATTTTAAAGAGGTTTTAGGGATTTTAGTTAAAGATGTTAAGATATCTAAAAAGTTGACTTCCAGCCCTGCTTGTCTTGCCGTTAGTGAAGCCGCTATGGATATTCGTATGGAACGTTTCTTAATTGAACAAAAACAAATAGCAAATGCTTCTGCTAAAAATCTAGAGTTAAACCCTAAAAATAAAATCATAGAAAAAATCTTTAACGATTTAAAAGCAAATAATAAAAATAACGAAGAGTTAGTTAAGTTAATATTTGATCAAGCTTGTATTTTAGAGGGTGAACCGGTAGCAGATACGGGAGCTTTCTCAAAAAGACTTAATGATATTGTACAAAAAGCTATATTATAGCTTTAAAATTATTTAGTTTTAATATAGAATGGTTGCATATGTCATCCCTGCGTAGGCACATGGGTGTAAACTTAAGGATTGATGTCATCCCGTGGCTTGTCCACGGGATCCAGAAAAAAAGCCTAAGTACAGTAAGTTTTTAAAATCAAAAGCTCGATTTTATCTCGCTTTATACTGGATCTAGTTCCCAAGCCAAGGGATGACATCTCATAGAGTTTTATAATTAATAAAATGGATTCCCGCTTTTGCAGGAATGACAGAGAAAATGTCTTATTACGATACTATATTTAGCGATCATATAGATAAAATTAAAAGCGAGGGAAGATATCGTGAATTTAAAGCTTTAAAAAGACAAGCCGATAATTTTCCTTTCGCTATGTGCGATGATAAACAAATAGTCATGTGGTGTATTAATGACTATTTAGGTATGAGCAAACATCCAAAAGTAGTACAGGCTTCCATAGATGCAGTACTGAAATATGGCGTTGGTTCAGGCGGAACAAGAAATATCGGCGGTAATAATGTAGCTATTCTTGAGCTTGAGCAGGAGCTGGCAAGCTTGCATAACAAAGAAGCCTCCTTAGTTTTTACTTCCGGCTTTGTGGCAAATGACACAACCCTTGCAACACTTGCTAAAATTATGCCTAATATCGTATTTTTCTCTGATGAGCTAAATCATGCATCGATCATTGCCGGCATTACCGGTTCTAAAGCCGAAAAGCATATATACAGACATTTAGACGTTAAGCATTTAGAAGAATTATTGCAATCAGTTGATATTAATAGACCGAAAATAATCGTTTTTGAGTCTGCTTATTCTATGGACGGCTTCTTTTCTCCTGTTAAAGATATAATCAATTTAGCTAAAAAATATAATGCTTTAACCTTTATTGATGAAGTCCATACAGTAGGTTTATATGGCAAAACCGGTGCTGGTATTGCTGAGCTTCTTGATTGTAGCGATGAAATCGACATTATCCAAGGAACGCTTGCCAAAGCATATGGCACTATTGGTGGTTATATCACCGCAAACCATAGCCTAATTGATGCTATCAGATTATCAGCTTCCGGCTTTATTTTTACCACCTCATTGCCACCGGTAATTTCTACTGCTGCAACGCATAGTATTAGGCATTTAAAAGAATCTAATCAAGAACGAAAAACGCATCAGCAGGTGGTTAGCAAGCTTAAAAGCTCTTTTGACCGCTTTAACATTCCTTATCTTAAAAATGAAAGCCATATAGTGCCGATAATTATTGGGGATCCTATTAAGGCTTCTAAAGCTTCTAATATGCTGCTTAATGAGTATAGCATTTACGTTCAACACATCAATTTTCCAACAGTGCCAAGAGGAACCGAACGCCTCCGAATTATCCCAACTCCCGCACATACCGACGAAATGATTAACGACTTATCTATCGCCTTAGTGCAGATATTTGCTGCATTAAATATAGAATTATCTTCTACAAAAGAGTTAAATGATGAGATATATTTAAACCTTATTGCTTGATCGGCGTGGTGTAATCAGTGATAACTTGGAAAATGCCTTGTATGTCATTCCTGCTTAAGGCTTGCTTGCGTAGATCGATTTTTCCCTCATTGCGAGGAAATTACGAAGTAATTGACGAAGCAATCCAGCTAAAAAATGCTAATTTATAGCATTTTTTATTATTTTTTCTAGATTGCCACGCTCCTTGCAGTCGCTCGCAATGACGACTCTCGATCCACGCAAGCAAGCCTTAAGCGGGAATGAGATAAGAATTATCCAACAATGCCTTTTACTCTTCATTTATTAGAATTATAATATGCATAAAAATGAGTTAATTTTTCAAAAGTTAGATAATCCAGAATTGATAAAAGTTGCTAAAACTTTAAAAAATGAAGGGGTAGTTTTGCAAGAAAAAAACTATACTTATTTAAAAATCAGTGATGATTTTATTCATAAACTATATCCTCTAATCGTTGAGCATGAGTATCTACAAAAACCTAATTATTTCAGTGAACAATGTAATATAGGTGCTCACATCACTATAACTTATCCCAATGAACAAACAGTCATAAATAACCAAGATATTAATGTAATACACTCCTTTGAAATAGAAGAATTAGCAAAAACGCAAATAGAAAACAAACAATATTACGTTTTAAAAGTTAGTTCACCCTCCCTGATTTCTCTAAGAAAAAAATATCAATTACCCCCACAACTAAACTTTAAAGGTTATAAAGTAAGCTTGCATATAACTATAGCTATTAAACAGCTTATTTAAAGAGAAGTCCTTTATATGCTTCTAACCTCTTTACTATCTATTTTTTAGCAAAAAACAACAAAACCAAGTACTTAAGCAACTTTTTTATCACTACAACATGATTTTTTCTATTTTTGGTATGTCTATAAAAATATTTTTGATTTACTTTTGTTAATCTATAAGTATTGTTCCTTTATAAAATTTCAATTAATTTTAAAACGCTGAGATTATTAAACTTAATTTAAAGCTAAGTATAAGAAAATAAGCAGGAATAAAAAACTAAAAAAATCCGTATAAAATAAATCAAATACGGCGTTATAAAAGGCTTTTAAAACAATCATATCTACTAATAACCTCTTAATTATTTGTAGCAAGAGTAATATAAATTTTAACCTAAATATAATTATCAAATATGTCTAATTTTGATCGTAAAACTTCAACTATTAAACTTCTTAAAAATGACCCAGGAAAAGAATACACTAGCTACCAAATAGCAACATATATATTTAAAAATTATCCTGCAGAAATGGAACGCAAAATACAAGAAAGCAATGATAAACGGCTACTTAAGGCTAGAAGTAACACACTAAAAAGAAAAATTGCTATAATGATTTATAGAAACGAATTTAACAAGGAATTCCGTACAGCTATACAAAAAATGGATTCCAAAATTAAAATAATAAAAAAAGGAACTTTATTTAAATATTGTTATATTAATATTACCGATAGAATAGTTAATTTTGATAACATGCACTATAAGGAATTTGATCGCATAGATGCAGCTATTAGGTTTCTTAAAACTAATGCTGGTAAGGAGTTTACCAATTCTCAAATAGCAACATGGATATTTAATAATTATTCTGAAGAAGCAGAACGAAAAATGCAAGCAAGCACTGACAAACGATTGCTTAATATTAAAAATAAACTAGAAAGAAAAAAAATCGTTATAAGAATCTATATGAACGAATTAAACAGGAGATTAAATTCAAGTTTGCAAAAAATAGAACCAAAAATTAAAATAACAAAGAGAGGGCGTCGGGCTAGATATTGTTATATTGATAATACTGATAAAATATTTGATAAATTTAAAGTTATTAAAACACTTCAAAACCACAAACAGCAAGAATTTACGGCTCATGAAATGGCTCAATTATTACTAGGTACTAACTCTAGATAGTTATTAATTACAAAAGATGTATCCAAATTCATAACCCACAATAGAAATACTTGATAATGATAAACTACAAGATATAATGTGTTAAACTTATTAATATATTACTATGACCCTTATAGATTATCGGCACAGCTATGATTAAATCAACATCCTTTATATCTTCTAAATATCTATTACATAAAAGCTTTGCGAAAGTTTTAGCAAATATCGTTTTATCTTGATATTTAAATTGATGAACTACTTTTTTGCTATATTCATTAAACTTAAATATACTGCGAGCAAGATTATAATTAGGCTTTTTACTATAACAACGCCCACAAACTGCATTATCTAGGATTTTTACGCTAAATCTCTGACCACATATATTGCAATAAGGTTTTGCTATAAATTCTAATTTCTGCCAACAATCACCACAAAATTCACCGCTACTACTTAATATTTCTGAGCAGCTTAGGCATCTTTGCGGCAAAATATAATCTATCAAATAATTATAAACCTTTACTAACAATTAACGCCCCACAGAAGATTCATGATGTTTAGAAGCATTTTGCGTTTGTTGTGGCGGTGTTATACTGTTATTGTAGCCGCTGATTTTACCATGCGTAAGATTCTCTTGCATATTATGAACTTGCTCATGTGCTTTGCTTATTTCAGGCTTATGTACTTTATTAGCAACATTTGGCGTTACCGGAGTTTGTGTTTGTTTATTTTCTTTGCTAAACGCTTCTTTTACTTCCCCGAACTGTGCTTCAACAAAGTAACTAGCTCCAGCTTTTACTGCTGATTTAACTTTTTCAAAGCCGCTTTTTTCAGGAAGTTCTTTAAACTCATCTCTTGCTCCTACTTCTTTTTGTTTTGTAGCAAATGCCGCTTCAAGCTGTATTTGGTTTAGCTTATCTAGATTAGGCGTATCTAAAAATTCTTTCAATGTTTGATTATTTATTTTTTCCTGTTTTTCTAATTCTTTTAATTCTTTTTCATTTTCATAATTTCCAGCAGATAGTTTTAAAGCATTTATTTTATTTTTTTATCGTTTCCCCTCTCCATATGTACTATATTCGAATCCACTTCACCCGTAATATTAACAAAAGCTGCTGTTGCTGCAAATGCAATACCGCCAATACTTCCGGTAGCTATTCCATCAGCAAATAAAGATGCCGCTTCTAAAGTAGTATCACGCACTGATTTTACAAATTGTTTAGCCCACCCACCTTCAAAAGTTTTATCAGGTGAAGGTTCAGGCGGATTTTTGTAAATATCCGGTATTTTAGTATCCAGAAATTTTTGTAAATTTGGTGCATCTTTAGCTATATTTTCCTTAGCTTCCAATACCTTATCAAGTTGCTGTGCTTTAGCTCCTTTAATACTTTCTAAAGCCGTTTTCTCTCTATCTAATTTTTTGTCCTCTTGCACTTCAAGTGTTTCTTTTGTAACGTTATATGCCACAGCAGTTAGAGAAAGTGCTGCAATACCGACACCTATAGGCGTTGGATTTAATGCTACTGAACTAATAGCACCGCCTACTTTAAGAATTCTTTTAGTACCTTTGCTTGATATTACCTTATACGTCTTATCTAAACCATCTGCTATAGTATTACCGCCAGGCACACTAGTTCTAATTTTATTAAGAGCTTTATCATATAAGCCAGGACTATGCTGTCCTTCTTCCTTAATTTTTCCACCTTTTCGAGCTTTATCAAGTGGATCAGCTGCTTTTGAAACAGCTGTTGCTACTTTGGACCCGCCTTTAGCTACTCCTTCTACTATATGCTCAACACCGCCGACAATATCGTGTGCAGCAATTTTACCTACTCCTTTAACTACTCCTGCAGTTACATGATATCCTGCTTCAGCAGTAGCTCCCGCAAGTGCAGTAGCTGCAGCTCCAGCTCGTGCCATTCTTGTGCCTTTAAGTTTAGGATCATCCTTTAATATTTTTCTTGTTTTTTTCTCTTCTTGAGAATTTGAGGGTGCTGGTTGTTCCTGATCTTGTACAGGTTCAGGATTTTGTATATTAACCCCTTCAGGCGTATTTATAGAAGGTTTAAGTTTATTACTTTCTTCTGCACTTTTTACTCCCTCTTCGGGCGTATTAATCGACGACTTCAAACTTTCCTTACTCATAAATCTTACCTTTTACCCATTGCGTAGCTAGTAATCAGATTTTTAATAGGCTTAAAGTTATTTATTGCTTTAAACCCTATTTGTCTTAAATGCCTTAAACTTTTTGAATGATTTGAAAAAATATTATTAAGCTCATCAGTTAGCTTATACATGATAAAATTATCTGTTTGTCTTGATTTTTGGTATTCTGATAGCAGTAAATTATTACTTACTACGCTAATTAAGGATTCAATATCTTTTATACCTTGATTAAGCCCTTGACCGGCTAATGGATGCACCACGTGAGCACTATCGGCAATAAGTACTATCTTGTTGTGAAAATATCTATTTGCTATACGAGCTTTGAGAGGAAAGCCGTTTACCTCGCTATCTATAGTGATTTTTCCAAGTGAATTACCAGCATTTCTTTGCGTTAAAAATCTAACCTCTTCAATGGGCAGCTGCATAATTAAAGCAGCTTGATCAGAAGAAGTTGACCATATCACAGAAGAACTATGTTGATCTTTCATAGGCAATAATGCAAAAGGACCTAGAGGCAGAAAATGCTCCATAGCACAATTTTCATGCGGCTTTTCATGCTTAATGTTAAACACTAAAGCAGTTTGATATGGTTTTTCTATTTCATTTGCAAAATAATGTGATCTAACTTTCGAATTTGCTCCATCACACACAATTAATAAATTACATTTAACGTAGGTTTTGTCATCAAACTTAATAATAGAATGTTCATCATGGCTTATAACCTCTTGATATTCTTTATTATCAACTAATGTTATCAGCGGATTATTAATTATTTTTGATAATAATATTTTCTTAAAATCGTTATTCTGAACTACATACCCTAAAGAACTATCATTTTTTAGTTCCAATATTTCAGGAGCTTTATTATCAACTACATAAACATCTTTCATGTGGCTTACAAACTCTTCCAGCTCTTGCCACATATCAATGGAAGATAAAAAATCCTTAGAATAAGGCGTCAAAGCAGTGGTTCTAATATCGTTAAAAAAGCCAGGACTTTTTACAGATTTACTTTCAAATATAGTAGTTTTTATACCATTTTTTGCAAAAGCAAGAGCGGTTAGCATACCACTCAAACCGCACCCCAAAATAACTTTGTCAATCTGCCTTGTTTTTACTTGATTCATATACAAAATATTTTAAATAACCATTTGTTGCTATAAAGCTCAATAAAAAATAAATAATTGCTATATCTAAATATGAGCTATTGCCTAAATATAATCCTAAGCAGCAAATAAATAAACTCACTACACTAGTTAAACTGTTTAGGATTAATAGCTTAGTGAAAATATCTGTTTTTCTGATAAATAGATAGGTTATTAAAGAAATAAATAAAGAAATGATAATTAGAAAGATGTTAATCATAATTAATTTGCTTTGTATTTAAAGGGCTTGTTGAAAAACGTCATTGCGAGAAGCATAGCTTTGATGCAATCTCAGGATGTTTAATAAGATTGCCACATCGTGGCTTTGCCACTCCTCGCAATGACTAATCAAAACCTGTATTATAATAATCCACTATAATATTACAAACTGCAAATAAATTTAATTAAAAATACTTAAATAATTTTAATATACGTAACTGTTTAACTTAATATTAATAAACTTTTTTAAAATTATTGCTAATGTTATTCAAAAATATTAGTTGAATTTCTTATAATCATAAATATTTTTTAAACTATATGTAGTAAAAATAACTTATTATAGAACTATCAGTAAAATTATTGATAAATTACTACTTAATTTAAATAACTGGTAAGTTAAATTTTTAATTAAAATTTGACATATTAATAAATTATTAATATAATTAGAATTCATTAACTTATTTTATTAAATATTATGCCTAAAACTATAAATAATTATAATAGATTCTTACCAGTAGTACATTTTTCTCAAACAGAGTTAGAAGAAAGTTTATGTAATGCTGTTATACATAACGATAAAAAAGCAGCTGAGATAGCTATTTTTAAATTAAATATTAGTGATAATTTTACTAGTGATCTTCGAACCAACAAAAGTTATATTGATGACACTCATAATATTTTTATTGGAGATAGTTTGCCATTAGTAGCAGTAAAAAATAATAATCTTGACATGCTTAAAATGTTATTATCATGTGGATTTGAGCCAAATACTCCAGCTGCTGCAAATTGTTATACTCCTTTATGGTATGTAACATATAAAGGATATACTAATTCTGTAAGAAAGCTTCTTGAATATCCAATAAATAATATAAACGAAACTTTTGGTAAAGAAACGCCTTTAAAAAGTGCATTAATACATAAACATACAGAAATAGCAAAGCTTTTAATAGACAAAATTAACCCTGATAAATTTTTGTTTAATGGAGTGGAGAATATAGCTCTATTGGCTCACGATCAATTTATGTTTATTATCAATGAAATATCTACTGATAAAAAAATATCATTGTTTAAATTATGTTCTAAAAATATTACAGAACATCAAGATTTTATACTTTTCGGAAAAGGCGAAGCAGAAATAAATAATATGCACATAAATAATACATATATGCTAGATTATTTAGACAATAATCACGATGATTCTACAACTATAATTGGCTCTATAGATTAAAATAAAAATCAGTAATGTTTTAGATATATAGCAGAAGATTATTATAAACTTTTGCTGTATACTAAAATATTTAATATAAGCACCCTCCCACAACTTTCTCAAGTTTTATCTTATAGTAATAACTTAATTAGACTTATTTAAGGCTCTCTTTAAACCTAATTATAATTTGTTTTTATTTTTATACTTGCGTTATTTTTTAGCAAAAATTAATAAGATTTTTGCAGTAATAGTTGTTCCTATTTCAAACTTTATAAAATTCACAAGCAGCATAAAAATTTAAAGTATGGGAACAAATTTTGTAATAGAACTTTTAGAGGTTCGACAATGGACGAAAAAAGAGAGTTTTTAAATTTCATCTTCTCGAACCTAAGCTTGAAGGACGGAAAAGTGCTTTACTATCTGGCTTTTTCGTTCGATAAACTGCAAGAAATTTCTAGTTGTCGGATGTGGCGAGAGTGACGGGACTCGAACCCGCGACCTTCTGCGTGACAGGCAGACGCTCTAACCAACTGAGCTACACCCCCCTTTAAGGGATAACAAATTATATATAACAATTCTTTCAATCGTGCAAGGATAAAATAGTTTATTTTCATTTTTTTGGAGCATATATACAGCATATGAAATATTTAAATAGCTTACAAAAGACTAAAAACCCTTAAAATAAGGCATAGAGTGACGGGACTCGAACCCGCAACCTTCTGCGTGACAGGCAGACGCTCTAACCAACTGAGCTATATGAGTCAGTATTATAATAAAATCTAAAACAATCATCAGTAATCTCTTTTTCCATCCTTAGTTGAACTCTTAAAAATTATTATACTTTTTTAAGATTTTCTTAATAAGGGCAGCATATAAGCTGGTTTGCTCATATTAAGGAATCTTATTTTATTAATCAATAATTAGGAGTATAATATGACAAAATCATCCGTTATTAAACTAGCTACCCCTTTTGAACGCTTAAAATTTCATAATCCTATACCGGATATTGCTCTTAGGCTTGCTGTTATTATGCAAGCAATAATTGATTCAACTAATACTTCTCCAAAAAAAGAAGCTAAAAAAGCAGAAGAGGCAGCTAAAAAATGGATTTTTGTAGATAATGAAGATTTTATTACCATATGTTTTGAAGCAGGTATAGAACCTTCTTTAGTAAGAAAAATCACTAAAGGCTTAATTAGACTACAACAAAATAAATCAGTTATCCATGAAGAAGATTTATTTTGTAATAAAAGCTTGAAATTACGCTAAATATAAATTAAGTGTATAGATGTTACTAGGTAACATCTATACACTATAACTAATATTTACGTTATAGTTCTAATTTCAAGCTATAAGGTTATTTATGATTATTTCAGTTTCAGGGCAACATATTTCTATTGGTAGTAATTTACAAGAATATTCAAAAGAAAGAGTTAACCAAGTTCTAACAAAATATTTTTCTGATATAATAAGTGCAGATATACATTATTCAAAAGAAGGAATGAATTTTAAATGCGATATTATAGCAAAATATGGTTCAGGTAAGCATAATATCGTTAAGAGTAACGAGAGCTGCAATGACATATATGTAGCATTTGACAAAGCTATGGCAAAGCTTGAAAAGCAGCTTAGAAAATATAAATCAAAACTAAAAAATCATCACACAGGTAAAGTAAAAATATCTGAAATCGATTCTGAGGGTACTAAATATATTATTAGTCCTCAAGATCAAGAAAATACTAATGATACAAATGATGCTAATTATCCAATAATTATTGCTGAAAAACCTGTAGAAATACTAAAGCTATCAGTAAAAGATGCAGTAATGAAAATGGATTTAGAAAATTTACCGGCAGTAGTATTCAAAAATATTAATAACAATCGTATAAATATAGTTTATTATCGTAAAGATGGTAATATTTCTTGGGTAGATTATAATTAATGATTCTTCCTTATAAAGGAATTAAACCTAATATTAATAAAATTGCTTATATTGCTCCAAGTAGTTCTATAATAGGTGATGTTAAGATCGGAAGTAATTCAAGCATTTGGTTTAATACTGTTTTAAGAGGAGATGTTGAATCAATAAAGCTATTACTTTTTGTAATAATTTGATGTAACTCAGTATTATTTGCTATACTGTTTTTCTTAAAATCACATGCTGCTATTTTTAAAGCAGAACCCGTATTTTGGAATAATGGCTTGTTATTTCTATATTGTTTTGCCAATGAGTCATTTGTTTGCTCAAGTAATAAATTGGAGAACTCTTCTAAACTAACTATTTCATTATTATTTTGCTTAACATCATTTCTAAATATTTCATAACTTCTATCTTCAAATATTATTTTACCTTCTATTATCTTATTCGTATCTGTTTGCTGCTCTCTATAAATCGATACCGTAAAAGTAAAACCATATTCCTGTATACATTTTAAAATAAAATTATTCTCTAGCTTATTGATAGTTCCACTTTTTAATATGCTTTTACATATCTCTTTTAAAAATATTCGTGTTTCACTTATATTCGGTAATTCTTGAAAAGAATTATTAAACCATTCTATTATTTCACAGTTTTGACTCTTCTCGTATTTTTGAGTAATATAGTCGGTTATTTTTTTAAGAGTAGCTTTAGCTTCTATATGCAAATCATTTAATGTTTGAATTTTAGCTAAATGAATTATTTTTAATAATTCATTTATTGTTTTATAGCTTGTTTTATTAACCGATATTGCCTTTAATACTGCAGGTAAGCTAATAGCTGCTACATACCAGATATTATCATTAGAACTTTTTAGTAGCTCTTTTAACTCTTTAAATGCTTCTTCTATAGGCATTGCCTTTAATACTGCAGGTAAGCTTCTAGCTGCTTCATACCAGATATTATCATCAGAACTTTTTAGTAGCTCTACTAGCTCTTTATATGCTTCTTCTACAGGCATTGCCTTTAATACTTCCGTTAAACTACTAGCTGCTGCAACCTTAACATCACTATCAGAACTTTTTAGTAGCTCTACTATCGCTAATAACGAAATAGTACAGAACCAAGAAATTTTATTAAAAAAATTAACTACACTGCATGCTATTACTAAAGATATTCAGAATATATTAGATAATTCCAACCAAGATATGCCTAAAGTGAAAGAAATCATTTATTTTCTACAAGAATTAAAAAAGGCTAAAGCTAGTATTACCGAGCAAGTTTTTGAAAATTTGGAAAAACAAGAGAAACAAAACATACTTAGTAAAACTGATTTTAATATACTTAGTAACCAGATGGATAATATACAATTGCAAGTTGAAGAAATTAAAAAACAAACTAAGAACTTTGAGTTATCACAAGCGACCTCGGATATTCCAAATAAATCTATTACAGAGATAAAAGAAATTATAGAAAAGAATAATGATATTAAACTAGGTGATAAAGAAATAATACTCAGCCAAATAGATAATATATCAAGTAAATTATTAATCTTAAAAGCCGAAACAGAAGCACAGCAAATAATAGATGCAATGAGGCAATATATAAATAATAAAAGTAGTATGGTAAAAAGATGGCTTCTAGAAGCAGATGAGTATTTAGATCAAAAACTTGAATCGCAAGCTGCTCTAAATGAAGCTACGCTAATCGGGTTAACGCATCCAAATCCAGCAGGAGACGAAATCCCTTATAATTAAATACTATAGGATATAATATGAAAGAATTATTAGAGTTTTTAGAAAAAAAGTTTAATGACGAAAATGAAATAGATATTTTACAACATAATAATTTTGAGCTTTCTTTAAGAAATAAATATTTAGATGATGAATTTTTTAAAGAACTTGCAGTATTACTAAAATTTGCTCCTAATATTATTCACTTAAATTTTGAAGGAAATAATATGACCCATGAGGGACTAAAAGCTCTTCTTGATGGAGTCAAGGATCATAAACTTACTTCTCTAAATATCGGTTGGAGTAGAGGCTTAGAAAGCAATAGCGGTAAATTAATCGCAGAACTAATTCAAACTAGCAAAACACTTACTCACCTTAATCTTAGTTGTAATAATTCAAAAGAAGCAGAAATAAAGTTAATTTTAGAAGCAGTTAAAATCGATAATTCTGTATTACACTTAGTTTTATGCGGAAACAACATAGGTACAACAGGTTATATATGATATATGGCGACGTAATTGGACCAGAATAGTGCCTTTTTTTGCTTTTCCGGAAGAGATTAGAAGGGTCATTTATACTACCAATACTACCCTCATCAGTAAATCGCCAAATCCGTAAAATTATCAAAAATAAGGGGTTTTTTCCTGATGATAAATCTATTACGAAAATTGTCTTCCTAACTTTAAAAAATGCTGCAAAAAAGTGGACCATGCCTATTAGAGAATGGTCGCTTGCTTTGAATCAGTTTGAGATTCTTTGTGGCGATTTTAAATATCAATTATTAGAAAATGAATTTTAGTAACTTACACAAAAATTATGATTGACTCAGAAAAATAAACACAAAAGCAACAAGTTTTTAAAATTAAAAGCTTAGGTAGCTCAATTTATGCTGGATTCCCGTCTCTACGGGAATGACATATGGACCTACTTCCCAAGCTACGAAGTGACAGGGAAAAACTGATCCACGTGAGGCGAGCCTTAAGCAGAAATAACATATCGATCTAGTTAGCAAGCAACTAGATGGCACTTTATATAACTATACTTTCATGCCCCATTAAATGTATTACATCTTCAGCAGTAACTTCAGATAACCCAGAATACACCATACCCTCAGGCATAGCTATTTTTTTATTTCCAGCAGAAAAAGATATTTTACAAATATCATAACAGCTTGTTATTCTATCATAAACAACTACATCTTCTAACTCTTCACCTTTAGGATATGCTTTGCCTGTATATATATACTTATTCATCACACTCTTTGCTTTCATATTTGGTGACATTATACTATTTATGGAACCTTTACGGCATAAAATAGTGGGCATATCGTCAAAATAAGAATTTATAAACAAAAATTTATCTCCATAACCATTCATAATATCCTTATTTTTTAGCACTTTTTCAAAGTGAATTCTTGGAGCAAGTGGAGAAATATGACTTAATAAAATTACTTTTTTCCCTCCATCTATGAGCCTATATATACTATCTGCCAATTTCTCTTGCCCGATTAATAGTTCTTTTTGTTCTTCTGTACGAGCTCTAATGTTATATCTTTCGATATTTTCTATTTGTGCAGATAAATAGTTAACTGAAATTTTATTTGAATTACTTACATTTTCTATTTCATCATTTGAAAAAAATGTATCTATATTTAAAATTGCGACCTGCCCCAATCCGTTAGAAAATGGAGGGATTTGTTGATTTAATACCTTACCACTTCCAATAGATAAGATAACAGTGTCATAGTCCATTTCTACTATTTTATTTGTCCATTCAGTAATATATTCTGCAGGCTTTAATCCATTATCAATGTCTAATTTCTTAACTACGGCTTTTTCAAGTTTTATTTCTTCCTCTATTGCAGGTTCTTTTTCTTCTACTACAAGTTCTCTTTCTTCAATCTTTGGTTTTGGAACAAAAATTTCAGCTTTTGTTTGTTTAGCTTCTATCTCACCTGCTGAAATTGCTTTTTCTACTACTGTAAAAAATTTATTATTAGACAGCTGCAAATTATTATATTCTTTCAAAACTTCATGTGTTGCATTTTCATAATTACTTTTTTGCTTGTCTAAAGATGCATATTTTGCTGCCAATTCTTTCTCTTTTACAAGAAAATTATTATAATAAAAATCGGTTGTAGCTTTGATAAAAGCTTGAGAAAAGTTTTCATTTTCTAATAATACAGCTAATTTATTGATTTGTAATTCTTTCTGCTCTATGGCAAATGCTATAGGGTTAGGATTAATTTTTTTGATGAATGATGTATTTACAAGGTTTTCATAATTAGAAATATCTACAAAAAACGTTAGACCGCTATCGTTATTAGTTATATCCAAATTTTTTAAAGCAAAATATTTAGGTTGAGCAAATAAAGCAAGCTTTGCAGTTTCACTTATGTAATCAATAGCAAAAGTTTCTAAAGAAGTATTTTTTGCAAGCATCTTAAGTAGAGCTATTTCACCTGTTGCTTTCAGATAATGCCCACATATTTTTAAATATTTTAAGCTATTATTTTCTTCTAAAGCACTAGCTATAGATTTAATACCATTATCTTGAATATCAGTATGATATAAGGTAAGCTCTTCAATAGTTTTGTTGTTTTGTAATAAACTACTTAATCCTGAATATATATCTTTATTATCTAAATCGCATTTATAAGCTTTTCCTCTAAGAATCAGTTTTTTAACTGTATTATTCTCTTTTAGCGTTTCAAATAATTCTATAAATTGCTTAGGCGTAAAATTACCTCTAATATCTAAACCAACTATATTAGGATTATTTTCTTTTAAAACTTCTAATAAATGTGAATAACTAAACTTATCCTTAAAATTAAATATAATCATATCCCCTTTCTCATTATTTAACAAAAAGTTAATTATTTAATATAGTATCAATTTTTTAATTAATAATCAACTATAATTTTGAAAAATATTTCAAAACTTAACAATAATTATATAAATTGCAAAAATACAATATATTTTCTATTAAAATTTAAATTCAATTATTAATTCATTTTGATAAGACAATAAATAATCTTAATATAAAATTTTATTTAAAAACAATTAATAATTATGAAAGATAAACCAAATGAAGCCTGGGAAGTTACAGGAGTTGATACACTCAGTAAAGCTCGAGATTTAAATAATACAAGAACGGATCCAGAAATCCCCACCATTATTAAAAATTCAGAAAACCACCCTAGAACAACTGCTGAACATATAATATTAACAGGGACGACTGATTTAACAAGCGTAGCTAGCTTACCAGCAACGCATATGGCTAAATATGCCTCTCTTGCTATTATAAATACTAATTTACAGATAGAAAAAGAAGCAGATCTAAAGCCTACTTTTGAAAAACTATATTCTTATGTGTTGGATTACAGTAGCAGCAGAGAATTTAAAGAAAAAGTAAATGAGGTAAATCTAAACTCAAAATCTCAAGCCGAAGCTTTATCTTCTAAAGTTATTAATAATACCGATACAGCGATATTAAATAAAGAAGAAAAAGAAGCGAAAAATCTATATGAAGCTATAAAAGAAAATTATCATAAATTACCTGAAAGTTCTCGTTCAAAAACACCGGAACAATATTTAGAAAAAATATTATTTGATAAAATTAAAATGAAAGCTTTGGAAGATACAATAATATCTGATCTAGAGCCAAAATTAGTAAAAGAAGCAGAAAATCAGGGATTTAAAAAATTAACCGAACATTCAAAAGATAGAACTACTTATTGTTTTTATGGGGCACCCGCATCTGGAAAAGGAACATCTGTAGCAATGCGTAGAAAGGAGGCAATAGAGCAAGGAAAAAATTGGTCTGATATAGTAAAAATTAATACTGACAGTCATAGAGATTTTATAACTACTAGTAAAATTGAGAATAAATCACCTCTTAATCATGCAGAAGCAGGATTTATTTCTAATATGTCATATCGTTTATATGAGAAAAAAGTTAATGACAATAAAGCTCCTGATATGCTAGTTGATACTATAATGCCTAATCAATATATACTTGATATGGCAGTTAAAAATGGTGGCAAGGCTCTAATTGATGTTATCTCAATTCCAGCAGAAAAATGTGTAGAAAGAGCATATGAACGAGGAAAAGAAGAAGGAAGATTAGTACCACGTGAGTATAACATTAACGCAAACATTAATGTCCCAAAGAATTTTCATGATATCATGTCTAAATATACTGGGAAAAACATTGAATATAAAATAGTAGATAATGATGTGGAAAGAGGTAAAAAACCGATATTAATAGAACAAGGTAATCTTAAAGAAAAAAAAGTAGAGATACACGATAAAACTAGGTTAGATGAATTTTTACGTAAACAAAACTTAAATCCTAAAGCACAAAACCCACAGGAATTATATAGCGAAGATTATTCTCAAAAAACTCCGACTTATAAATTTAATGATAGTAATTTAGGTATAAAAGTAAGCTATACAAAAGTTTCAGATGAAGCTCAAATGATTAAAGAACAACTAAGAACTAGATCAACTTCTGATGGATTGACAGATAGTAATAAAAATGTTACAGTAAAGAAAAATAATCAAATAGGTAGGTAATAATATGTCCAAGAAACCGAATAATAAGGATGACGACTTTCTATCACCTGAAGAACTTGCTTTTGCTGAAGAATATGATAAGCATCATGATAATACTGTTGTAGATACTAATGATGATGCACAAGCTTGGGCAAAAAAATTGTTAGGTGAGTCTAATAACACTACTACTAATAACCCTACAGACAAAGCTTAATAGCTTAATTTTTATGCAAGGCATTAAAGATCATTTTCGCAAGTGATTTACTAATGCCTTTTACTTTAGAAAGTTCATCTAGCGTTGCATCAGATACCGCTTTATATGAACCAAAATAATGTAGTAATGCTTTTTTACGAGTATCCCCTATTCCCTCTATTTCATCAAGGCTTGAGACTTTTATAGCACGTGACCTACTAAGTCTATGATTCTTTATTGCAAAATTATGAGCTTCATCCCGCAAGATTTGTAAATATTTCATAAGCGGTAAATTCTTGTTCAAGGTAAATACTTCTCTACCTACCATATGAAACTGCTCGAGACCAGCATTTCTATCAGGACCTTTTGACATACAAACAAACGGAATATCCATTTGAAGCTTATTCATCACTTCTTTAACAATACCTAAATGCCCCTTTCCCCCATCAATAATCATCAAACTCGGCAATCTATGTGGCTCTTGTTTTAATCTCGTTAATCGTCTAGTTAAAACTTGACGAAGCATTTCATAGTCATCGCCTTTAGTGTCATACCGTGGCTTGTCCACGGTATCCAAAAAACAACTAATACTATCATTGTTTGTTGATTTACTGGATCCCGTGATCGAGTCACGGGATGACAAGGAAAAAACCCGATATTCTTTTTTATCAAAACCGGATTTTCCGGCAACTATCATAACCCCGACGGCAAACTTACCTTGAATATGGCTATTATCGTAAACCTCAATTCTCTCAGGAATTTCAGGAAGATTAAATAACTCTTTAACCTCAAACATAAGCTCTTGATTTTTAGCAAATTTCTTTAGATATTGCTCAAGTGAAAATAAAGCATTTTCTTGAGCATTTTGAACTAGTTTAAGCTTACCACCGCTAGCAGGAATTGTAATGCTAAGCTTAGCAAAATCATTAATATTCCTAATCGCTTCTATAATATTATCTTTATCATCAATTTCGTGATTGATAATAATTCCCGGAGGTACTTGTTGTTTTTGGTAAAATTGTAATAAAAAATGCTTTAACACTTCTTCTTTAGTACTATTTTCAGTAGAAGTAGGGAAATACGGAATATTACCGCAAGCTTGCCCTATTCTATATAAAAATACCTCCACGCAATAATGCCCATTTTTTTCTACAATAGCAATTATATCTGCGTCTTTAACGATATCCGTAATACCCGCTTTAAGCTGTACATAACTCAATGCCTTAATACGATCTCTAATTTCTGCTGCTTCTTCAAAACGCATCTGCTCGCTTAACTCTTCCATTTTCTTCGATAGATTTTCTTGGAGTTCTTTACTGCGTCCTTGCAAGAAATCTTTGACCTGCCCTACTAGTTCCGCATAATCCTTTTTATTTATCTTACCAACACATGGAGCATAACAACGCTTAATTTCATATTGTAGGCAAGGACGAGTACGTGAATTGAAGTAATTATCTGTGCAGGAACGTAGTTTAAAGATTTTTTGTAGTTCTGATAAAGTAGTGTTAACTTCGGTTGCTGAAGCAAACGGACCAAAAAACTTCCCATCATTTAAGGCTCTGCCTCGGTATTTTAGCAATTGTGGGAAATCATGATCTAAACGTAATTTGATAAAAGGGAAAGATTTGTCATCTTTAAGAAGAATATTGAACTTCGGTTGAAATTTTTTGATTAGCTGAGCTTCTAAAAGCAGTGCTTCGACTTCAGAATTAGTAATGCTATACTCTAACGAGCAAGTATTTGCAACCATCCGAAGCGTTTTAGTATCTAAATCTGTTTTAATGTAATTAGTAAGACGCTTTTTTAGGTTTTTAGCTTTACCGACATAAATGACTTGTTTATTAGCGTCAAACATCCGATAGACTCCTGAACGCTCAGGGATATCTATAAGCTTGGACTTAATTAACTCATTTCCGGTAAGTTCCATAGTCATATATTACATGTCATTCCCGCATAGGCTTTGTTGTGTAGATCAAAAAACACTCTTGGTGTCATACCATGGCGGTATTATTGCGTAGATCGAAAAATGCCCTAAGGTAGTCATCTAGTTGCTTGACCACGACATCCAGAAAATAATAAAAAATACTAATTTTATTAGTATTTTTTAGCTGGATCCCGTGAATAAATCACGGGATGACAGGGGAAAATGATCCACGCAACAATGCCTACCATGGCTTGGGAACTAGATCCAGAAAATAATAAAAAATGCTAACATTATTAGTATTTTTTTACTGAATTGCTTCGTCGAAACTTACAGTTTCTTCTCGCAATGACGGGAACTAAGTTATAATTGCTTTTTCTCTTGAATCAGCTCAAATACCTCGACTGTATCGCCCTCTCTGATATCTTCGTAATTCTCAAATGCGATACCACACTCATAGCCTTCTCTGACTTCTTTAACTTCTTCTTTAAAGCGTTTTAAAGTCTTCAGCTTACCCTCATGAATTACTATATTATCACGTAATAAGCGTACTCCTGCTCCTTTCTTAATAATACCTCTAGTGACATAAGAACCAGCGATTTTACCAATCTTAGTAATGTTAAATATCTGCCTAATTTCTACCGATCCAATATATTGCTCTCTAATAATCGGATCAAGCATTCCACTCATAATTGCTTTCACGTCATCTAATAGATCGTATATTATGCTATAATATCTAATTTCAACTTTTTCTTTCTCTGCAGCAGTTTTTGCGTTTGCACCTGCTCTAACATTAAAACCAACAATGATAGCTGAAGAAGCATGAGCAAGTGATACATCTGATTCTGTTATAGGACCTACACCACTGTGAAGAATGCGGAGCTTAACTTCATCATTTGGTAATTTTAATAAACTACCAGCAATAGCTTCAACTGAACCATGAACATCGCCTTTAATAATTAAAGGTAATTCTTTAATTTTACTACTACCAGAAGCTTTTAAGAATAAATCTTCTAGACTTGAACGTGGTGCTATAGATATTTTCTTTTCTTTAGCAACTCGCTCTCTATATTCTGCTATGTCTTTTGCTTGCTTTTCAGTTTGTACTACGTTAAACATATCACCAGCATGAGGAACATGACTTAAACCCTGAATTTCTATTGGAACGGATGGGGTAGCTTCTAAAACTTCTATTCCTTTATCGTTAGTCATTTTTTTGACTTTACCATACGCAGTTCCAGCTATTATAATATCGCCACTTTTTAAAGTACCACGCTGAACTAGCATGGTTGTTAACGCACCTCTTCCTTTTTCGATTTTTGATTCGATCACAACGCCGCTAGCTGATCCGAACGGACTAGCTTTTAAATTTTGCATTTCTGCAATTAATAAAATAGCTTCTTCAAGCTTGTCTAAATTAATTTTTTTAAGTGCCGAGATTGGAATAACCATAACGTCACCACCAGCTTCCTCACCAATAATTTCATACATATAGAGCTCGTTTTTTACACGCTCAATATCAATATCAGGTTTATCAATCTTATTAATGGCAACTATTATAGGAACATTTGCTGCTTTTGCATGGTTAATCGCTTCAACAGTTTGCGGTTTTATACCATCATCTGCTGCAACTACTATGATAACTATATCAGTGACACCTGCCCCTCTTGAACGCATTTCTGAGAAAGCTTCATGACCAGGAGTATCAATAAATGTAATAGCTCTACCATCAGCAAGCGTTACTCTATAAGCCCCAATATGCTGAGTAATTCCTCCTGTCTCACCGGATGCTACATCTGTAGATTTCAGAGCATCAAGTAGAGAAGTTTTTCCGTGGTCAACATGACCCATAACTGTAACAACTGGTGCACGTGATCTTAAATCTTCCTCTTTATCATTGGTAATTAAGATATTTTCAACATCCGATTCTTGGACTCTTTTGACAGCATGACCTAGATGGGTAGCTACTAACTCTGCAGTATCTGCATCAATTGTTTGACTAGCATTAGCAAGAATGCCAAGCTTCATTAACTCTTTAATAACATCAGATACACGCTCAGACATTGCATTTGCAAAATCACCGACACCAATAACTTCAGGTAGCGTTATTTCTCTATATACTTTTTCAGGGGCTTGTACTAATGATTTACGCTTTTCTTTCTCTCTTGCTCTTTTTATAGAAGCAAGACTTCTAGTTCTATTTCTATTGTCGTTTTCATCGTCACCAACCATATTGAAGAGGTCAGTCTTTTTAAACTTTCTTGATTCTTCAACTTTAGGCTTTGGTGCAATCACCTTATTTTCGGTTACTTTATCTACAGTTTTTTCTGATTCTATACCGTAACGTGTTCTAGTTCCTACTAACGGGGATTTTACAAAAATATCCTCTTTCTTTTTAGGAGTTTGAAGTGTAGACTCCTCAATATCTTTTACTTCTTCTATTTTTGGCTCTTCTTTAACTTTGTTAGTATCGCTGCTTTCTTCTTGCTCAACTTCTATAGGATCTTCTTGTGAAGCAATAGATTGATTAATACTTGCAAGTTTACTTAAAGTACTTATTTGTGAATTATCATTTAATTTTGATTGTTCTGCAGCTTTTTTTAGAATAGATAAGCGTCTGTTAAATTCTTCACTACCACTACTTGAACCAGTTTCTAAACTACCTTTCTCTTTATTTAATGAAAGGGTAGTAGTAGAACCACTATAGCTTTTTCTAACCTCTACTAATGTTTTCGACTTAGCATTGACAAAACTTTGAGTACTCGCAAGAGAGTCAAAAGACTTGTTAAGTGACAATTTCGTATTGCTAAGTGTCAACTTTTTGGGTTTGTTTTCCTGGTTATCCGTCATATTTAAACCTTTGTGTTTAATACCGGTGTCACCCTATGGACATGCCGGCTTTGTTGCATGGATCGAAAAGCACTCTCGATGTCACAATGCCGTGGCTTGGGAACTAGATCCAGAAAAACAATAAAAAATACTAACACCACTAGTATTTTTTAGCTGGACCTCGCAGGTACAAGCCACGGGGTGACAGGGGAAAATGATCCACACAGGCAATGCCGCCACGGGATGACACTATTCTTCTTTTAGCTCGCTATGTTGTTTAGCAGTCTTAATTAATAATTTAATATTCTCATCTGTTATATTAGAATTTGAAGCTAGATTTTTAAATTCATTTACGCTCATTTCACCTAAATCTTCTATAGTCTTAATACCATATTCAGCAAATTTTAATATTAATTCAGGTTGTATTTCTAATATATCTATTAATTCCTGTTCAACTCCAAGCTCTTCAAGTTCTTTAACAATCTTTTCATTTCTGAGATTAACATAATTAATAGCTCTATTTCTAATCTCTACAGCTAGCTCTTCTTCAAAACCTTCAATATTCATTAAAGCATTAATATCACTATTTACAATTTGCTCTACTGTGTTAAATCCACTAACTGATAAAAGCTGTCCGATTACTTCTTCAACGTCTAAAGCTTCCATAAATAATTCTGTAGAAGTTACGAACTCTTCATTTCTTCGTTTTGATTCTTGCTCTTCAGTCATTATATCGATGTTCCATCCTGTGAGCTTAGCAGCAAGTCTCACATTTTGCCCTCTTCTGCCTATTGCAAGGCTTTGATTCTCCTGCGAAACTACTACCTCTACTTTTCTTTTATCTTCATCAATAAGAATTTTTAAAATTTCAGCAGGTGCAAGAGCATTAATTATAAACTGTGCAACATCCCTATTCCACAATATTATATCAATTTTTTCTCCATTTAGCTCATTTGTTATAGCTCTTACCCTATTACCTTTAATACCAACACATGAACCTATCGGATCTATACCATTTTCTGAAGCAAATACAGCTATTTTGGCTTTTGAACCGGGATCACGTGCTACTGCTTTTATTTCGATCCCTCCCTCATAAATTTCTGTAACTTCTAACTCAAATAGTTTAGCAAGCATCCTATCATCTGCCCTAGACAAAAATATTTGTGGACCTTTTGTTTCGTGCCTTACATCTTGTACATATGCTTTAACACGATCACCAACTTTAAAATTTTCACCTTTAATCTGTTGTTCTCTCTTTATTATTGCCTCAGCACGATTAAGATCAACTATTATATCACCATATTCTATTCTTTTGACAACACCATTTATAACCTCACCTTTTCTATCTTTGAAATCATGATATTGTTTTTCACGCTCTGCTTCTATAATGCGTTGTGTTATGACTTGCTTTGCGGCTTGAGCTGCTACTCTTGCATGATCAATTGAAGGTAAATATTCATATATTTCACCATCAATTTTAGCTTCAGGATCTTTTTGCAAAGCTTCGGTAATTGAAATTTGTGTTAAATAATCTTCTACATTTTCTACTACTTTAAGCACTCTTAAAAGATTTATTTCACCTGTCTTTCTATTTATTTGTGCTTTGATATTATATTCATTGCCGTATTTTTTTCGCACTGCTACTTGCACTGCTTGTTCTACAGTTGATATCAAAACTTCTTTTGATATCCCTTTCTCACGAGCTACAGAATCTATAATTTGTAAAATTTCTATGTTACCTATATTAGACATATATTATATTACCTTGTATTACTTTTATTCTCAGAACCTAATAATTTTTTAAACATTTCTTCTGTTAAAACTAGGTTAGCACTTTTAATTAAATCGTAATTAATTATTACTTCTTGGTCTTCCCATTTTAAATATACTTTATCGTCTTTAGCCTCAATTATCGTACCTTGATAACGGCTTCTACCATTTAACAACTCTTTAAGCTTAATTTTAACTTCTCGTCCTATAAATCTTTTATAATTTTCAAATTTTACCAATGGACGTTCAACACCACTTGACGAAACCTCCAAGTAATATGCCTCTTCTATCAAATCTTCAACATCTAGAATAGCCGAAATAGTATTGCTTGCTTTAGTGCAATCTTCTATCGTTACTTTTTGATCATCAAGCCTATCTATTAATATCTCAACTACTTTAGAGCTTAGACCTTTAACACGCACAAGCACTAATTCAAACCCCATATCACTTAAGGTTTCTTGTATCAAATCTGTTATTTGTTGTTCAATAGTTTGCATTATCAATTTTATAACAAAAAAGGCGGGATAACCCACCTTTTTTTAATTCCAATATTGTATCCCTCAAAAAGGCAGAATACACTAGTTCATATATATAAGCAATATTTATTTAACAATATATATTTTGTTATTTATTCATGAGCAAATGAACAAACACTTGACCCAGGATTATCTTGTCCTATTAAATATGAATCAAATACTTCCTGTGATGGTCCAAATCCCTCTATATGAATATTATCTTCTGCAACGCCCCATCCTTTTAATATCTGCTGTAGATTAGCACTGAAAGAAAGAGAAGCACAAATTTCATAATTATTATTATGATTGTCTAAGATACTATTCAAAGATTTTTCATTTATTCTACCGATATGAATAGTATTATTCTTACTATAGCTATCTTGAGTATAATATTTATCATAAGAAACCTTAAGACCAAGATCTCTTAATTGCTCTACAGGTAGATCTAATTGGTGTGTATCACTGTTTTCACCTTGAGTAGAATGAATAATATGTATAGATGATGGTAGTTTATCGCTTTGTCCATTTTTTATAGATTCTTTTATAGCTTGCATAACAGCAATGGAATTGCTTTCTCCTGACCCTCCACTAATTAGGACAAGAGGAATGACATTATCTAATTTAAATGGAATACCACATGGAGGTCTTAATCCTACTATTGTATTCATTTCAGCGTCACGTAGATATTGTGTTACAGAAAAAGAATTATTATCAGTTACTTCTTTTACTTTTATTAAAAGCTTATAATAATCTTCTCCACTGTCGGTAATAGTAAAATGACGCTGTACTCCATTTACTTGCATAGTAATATATTGTTCAGGTTTATGTGGCAGTACTTTTTCACCATTAACTGTTTTAAGAGTAAGAGATATTGTGTCCCCTTGGATGTTTGCCAGCGTTTTTTCTGCTATTATAAATTCTTTATAATCTTCCCAGCCACCTGATTCTTGTATTTGATTGTAACGGTTACTTTCAATCTCTATAAACAAACCACTCAATTTTTTATAACTTTCTAGTAATAAATTAGTCTCTTCTTCCGTTAAATTGTAAACTGATCCTATAGCTTTTATTAATGCTTTACCAACTTTAGGATAATCCTCTGCTTTAATCTGAAGAGATACATGTTTTTCAGCCACTTCTTTCATTCTATTCATAAATTTTTCTGAATAATTCTCTATAGTATTTGCCCATAAGCGAATAAATTCTGCTAAAGCTTCTGATTGCATACCATTTTCCTGATTTGTTTTATTAAAAACAGATAGCAACTCTGGATTCTCAGAAAATAATATATCATAAAATTTTTTTGTATATTGAGTAGGACAATTTTTTAGTAAGCTAATAAGATTTTGAGACATAGTCACTCCTTGTTTACAATTATTAATATGTTATAATATGTATTTAAAATACATATTATAACATATAGACTTATATAAATGTTTTTTTGTATATTCAAGATAAAAAATAAAATTTTTATGCAGTTAACAAGTTTTACAGATTATGGATTACGTAGTCTTATATATCTTGCATCTAAACAGGGGGAAATTTGTAGTATAAAAGAAATAGCAGAATACTATAATATTTCACTTAATCATTTAGTAAAGGTAATACACAAATTAGCACAATTAGGATATATAAGTAGTAGTAAAGGAAAAGGAGGTGGAATTAGATTAGCATCTCCCCCATCTTCTATAAAACTTGGAGATATAATAGAGAAGTTAGAGCCTAATATGGATATAGTAGAATGTTTTAATAAAGATACTAATCGATGCAGAATCACTAATTCGTGCCAATTTAAACATTTTATTAAGGAGGCAAGCAATGCATTTATAAAAACACTTAATAATTATACATTAGAGGATGCAATTAATAATAAATTGATTTAAAGTGTCTTTTTTCTCTGCCCTACTATTAAAAACTCCTTATTTCCTTTAGCTCCGAGTATCGGGCTTTCTACAATACCGAATATCTCAAAATTATGTTCTTCTTCAAGCCAAGCTTTAATTTTATTGCACACTTTTTGATGAAGTAACGGGTTTTTAATAATTCCTCCCTCCTCTACCTCATGCTTTTCGACTTCAAATTGCGGCTTGATTAGAGCTATAAGCAAACAATCTTTCTTAGCTAAAGCAAATGAAGCAGGCAGAATAGTAGTTAAGCTGATAAAGCTTGCATCACAAACTATCAAATCAGGCTGAATAGTTATTTGTTTTTCGGTTAAATATCGTGCATTAGTTTTCTCAAGTACTATAATTTGCGGATTATCCCGCAATCTATGATGCAGCTCACCATAACCAACATCTACAGCAAAAACTAACTCTGCACCTTGCTCCAATAAAACTTCCGTAAAACCGCCAGTACTGCTTCCAAAATCAATGCAAACCATACCGCTAGGGTTAATCTTAAAATGATCTAAAGCCTTAATTAGCTTTAATGCTCCTCTTGAAACATAATTATGCTTCGGCAATTTTACCTTAATATCAGTATCATTTATATTAACTTGCGTTCCGGCTTTGGTTAGTTGCTCATGTTTATTATGCACTTTACCCTGCATAATTAGACTTTGTGCCACCTGAATATTTGGGGCAAAACCTTTTTGCAATAAAAATTCATCAAGTCTTATTTTAGTCATTATAAATTAAGCAATACTTGATTTTGTAACTTAAATAATTCCGCCACACCTGCTTTTGCAAGTTTTAACATTTCTAAAAATTGCTCTTCAGAAAAAGGTTTTTTCTCTGCTGTTCCTTGAATTTCAATTAAGTTTCCGTTACCTGCAAATACAAAATTACTATCTACTTCAGCGTCACTATCTTCTAAATAATCCAGATCTAATATAGGTTGATCTTTATATATACCGCAAGAAACAGCAGCAACTTGGTTGATCAATGGATTTACTTTTAGAATTCTTTTTTTCATTAATGATCTAATAGCTAGATGCAAAGCTACATAACTGCCTGTTATAGCGGCAGTCCTAGTACCTCCATCGGCATTAATCACATCACAATCTATGGTAATTTGTCGCTCACCAAGTTTTTGTAAGTCAATTATCGAACGCATCGTTCTGCCTATTAAACGCTGTATCTCTTGCGTTCTACCTGACTGCTTACCTTGCACCGCTTCCCTTTTATTACGCTGAGATGTAGAACCCGGGAGCATGCTATACTCTGCGGTAATCCATCCTCTGTTCTGGTTACGTAAAAATGGTGGTACTGTCGTGTCATAACTTGCACTACACATAACATGAGTGTTACCTATTTTAATAAGACATGAGCCTTCTGCGTTAATAAGAGGAGATAATTCTAATGAAATAGGACGTAATTGATTGCTTTTTCTGCCTGACTGCCTCATAATATAATATTTATACCTCTAATAGATGAAGAATAGATAGACAAAGTTTTATTTGGAAAAGATTTTAAATAAAACAAGTATACCCCATTGAAAATTTTAGATTTTTTATTATATCTTATACTATAAGTAAATCAATAATAGTTATACGATGACGGACAATAATATAGAAAACAAAGAAGAAGAAATAATAAATGATATTGCTGAGGAAGTAGAAAATACTGAAATAGCAGACTTAAAAGCTCAAATAGAGGAGCTAAAAGATAAGCTAATTAGAGCAAGTGCTGAAATAGATAATACGAGAAAGCGTTTAGAAAAAGCACGTGATGAAGCAAGAGATTATGCGATTACTACATTTGCTAAAGAGCTTCTAAACGTTAGCGATAATTTATCTAGAGCGTTAGAACATAAACCACTGGATGCTTCAGTAGAAGTAACCAATATTATTGCTGGTGTTCAGATGACTAAAGATGAGCTAGATAAAGTATTTCATAAGCATCATATAGAAGAAATAAAGCCGGAAATAGGATCAACATTTGATTATAATTTGCATAATGCAATCTCTCAAATAGAGCATCCTGATCATGAACCTAATAGCGTTATTAATATAATGCAGGTTGGCTATAGAATTAAAGATAGATTACTTCGTCCTGCGACTGTTCAAGTAACCAAAAAAACATAGGTCTACTCGATGAACTTGAAAAATTGGCATCGTCGTCTTTGTAAGTCCTCAGATGCTCACGTATTAAGTATACGCTGTGCTCTTCGGCTTACAGTCCGATTACTCTTTTCCAAGTTGATCTTCGTATACCGATATTTTGGAGTAAAAATATGAATAAAACCGCCATATTTTGGCTTCTTTTTATAGGAATTTTTATAAGCGGTTTTATGCTAATTTCAGAAGCAATAAGACCATTTTTTATTGCTTTTATAATTTCTTATTTACTTCAACCTGCTATAGAGTTTGTTGCGTCAAAATTTAAATTATCAAATAAAATTTCATCTATTGTAGTTTATTTGATATTTTTAAGTATATTTTTTACTGCACTTACTCTTTTAGTACCGGTAATTTATGGGCAGGTTTCTACTTTTGTAAATAATATACCTAAATATAAGGATTATTTTCAAACAGAGATATTGCCGCCTATAATGACAAAAATTTATGCTGTAGAGCCTAATATCGCTGATAAGATACGGGATTCTTTAAGTAATTTCATAAATAGTATATTCACTATACTTGGCAGCCTTGCTAATAATTTTTGGCACTATACTCTCATTACAATTAATATATTTGTCTTATTTTTACTTATCCCTATAATATTATTTTATTTCTTACGTGATTGGACAAGAATTATTGAAAATATGAAATCGTTATTACCACTAAAAAGTAGACACAAAATTCTTGGAATACTATCCTCTATCAATAGCCTGCTTGCTGCTTACATAAGAGGTCAGCTAAATATTTGCCTATTATTGTCAATTTATTATAGTATCTCATTTAGTATAATAGGTATCGATCTTGCACTATTGCTAGGAATTCTAACAGGTTTTTTAGTTATCATCCCTTTTATCGGTACTTTTATCTCTTGCTTTCTAACGCTAACTATTGGATATTTAACCTTTGGTGCGACTACACAACTATTTTATATAATGGTGGTTTATATTATTGGGAATATTTGTGAGTCATATATTTTAACACCTAAAATTATTGGCGATAAAATAGGTTTGCATCCTCTTTGGATTATCTTCTCAATTTTTGCCTGCGGTAGTTTATTCGGCTTTATCGGAATATTTTTCGCTATACCAATAGCCGGCGTCACGAAGATTTTACTTTTTAATATAATTAAATTCTATAAATCTAGTAGATTTTACCGCTTGGAGGGGTAAGTATTTTAATTGTCATTTTTATTAAATAAATTAAGTAATTTTTGATCAAAAGTAAGTAACGGTATATTTAAAAACTTTGCTTTGGCTAACAATATACAATCAACTATATGAATATTATGCCTACTGTAATATTCTAAAGCAGCTAAATAATATTCCTTTCCACAATGAATGCCTTTATAGGCAAGTAAGCCTGATAAATTAGTAAATATCTCACTACGTGAAACTTTATAAACAGAAGATAAAACAAATACTATTTCAGTAAATGTGGTTTGCTCCAATATTAAAATAATTTGTCCTGTTTTGACTTTTTCAAATATTTCTTTTGCTTTATCAAACATATTCTGATCATTAGCAACTAAATATCTTACAATAAAATTTGTATCACATATATATTTCATATTATTTTCTTACGTTTTCTCTCCAAGCTTTATCTCTTATCTCCTCAAAAGAAGCTTCTGTATTTTTTTTATATTTTGCAAAAACACCTCCTACATCTAAAACAGGAGATAAGATAACCTGATGATTATCATTAACTTCTACAGCAATAACAGTGCTATTTAGAATATCTCTGGCTTTTTTTGGTAAAACGATTTGTCCTTTAGAGGTAATGGTTAAAGTATTGATATACATGTTAATAACTTATAATTATTTAATATGACTTACTATATGATATTATTATACCAAACTTAATAAATAAGAAAAATTAAAAAAGTAATATTAATCAAATATTTTTACACTGACGATTATTACTTAATATTTGTTGCTATTTTTTTGTTGCTATTTTTTCCAAGTACTCATATCAAATTTAATAAAATACTTTAAAATAAAAAGGCTCAGATAAACTAATGGTGTGCAGCAGATGGTAAAAAATAACTTCCAACTATAGCTATTAATTATTAATTTCCATATTTGTTCGACAGGAAAAATACTAAACATTGCCATAAAACTAATGACGATAGTAGTATCGATAAATAATGAGATACAAGTACTAACATTACTTCTTAACCACAAATATTTTCCTTCAGTTAATTTGCGTATCCATAAATATAAATTAACATCAATTGCTTGAGCAATATAGCATGCGATAATAGATGCAAGGAATGATACACTATAATAACTAAATACTTTATTAAATGTTTCATCATTGATTTTTGACCAATCAGTAGCCGGCAAATAACTTACAAACATTATAATTATAGTAACTAGGACATTCATACATATTGCTAATCTAATACAAAAATTAGCTTTTTCTTTTCCATATAGCTCAGTAATTATATCAGTAATTAAAAATGTTAAAGGGTATAATATTGCTCCTGCTGATAACTCAAACTTATAAAACGGTATTTGTAACATAACAAATTTTTGATATATTAAGTTACCAAGGATTATAAGAGTAGAGAATATTATACAAAGTCCTATATAAATTTTTTCGCTATTTGTCATAGTTAGCTATTTATCTCTCTGCTATTATCTATTATTATAAATCGGTGTCATACCGTGGCGGCATTGCCCGCATGGATCGAAAAACGTGTTTGGTGTCATACTGCGGCTTGACCACGGTATCCAGAAAATAATAAAAAATACTAATTTTATTAGTATTTTTAACTGGCTCTAGTTCATAAATCACGGGATGACAGAGAAAAATGATCTACGCAACCATGCTTCCGTGGGAATGACATTACAATAAACTAAACTGTTATAATAAATAATTTACAAAATAATGACAAACACTAAATATTACCCAGAAGTTAGCTCAAATGCTGATTTTGCTACCATAGAAAAAGAAATATTAAAATTTTGGCAAGATAATAATATATTCCAAAAATCTATTGATATTAGAGAGGGCGATGCTGAGTTTATCTTTTACGATGGTCCGCCTTTTGCTAATGGGTTACCGCATTATGGACACTTACTAACTGGCTTTATTAAAGACGTATATGCTAGATATCAAACGGTTAGAGGGAAGAAAGTAGAACGTCGTTTCGGTTGGGATTGTCACGGACTACCTGCTGAAATGCAATCTGAAAAGGAACTCGGTATTTCAGGGCATCTTGCTATTACTAATTTTGGGATAGAGAAGTTTAACGCTCATTGTAGAGATTCGGTAATGAAATATGCCGGTGAGTGGGAGCAATATGTAACACGTCAAGCAAGATGGGTAGATTTTAAAAATTCTTACAAAACAATGGATAAGAATTTTATGGAATCCGTGCTTTGGGCATTCAAAGAGTTATATAATAAAGGATTATTGTACGAATCTATGCGAGTTATGCCTTATTCGTGGGCATGCGAAACACCACTTTCTAACTTTGAAACAAGACTTGATAATTCATATAGAGAGCGAGCAGATAAAGCAGTAACGGTTAGTTTTGTACTATGTCATCCCGTGAGCAAAAGCACGCTCGATGTCATACCGTGGCTTGACCACGGTATCCAGAAAACAATAAATAATGATAGTGCTAATTGTTCTATGGATCCCGTGGACAAGCCACGGTATGACACCGAGAATTTTTTAGGAATAACAGCTAATTACAAAGAGTACCGTATCCTCGCCTGGACGACTACCACTTGGACATTGCCGTCAAATCTAGCCTTAGCAGTTGGTAGCGATATCGATTATGCGTTAGTTCCTAAAGGCGATGTCTGTTATATCATAGCTGCCTCATCTGTTTCTAAATACGCTAAAGAATTAGAGCTAAAAGGCGATGAGCAATTCACAATAATTAAAGGCTCAGAGCTTCAAGGATTAAGCTATAAGCCGCTATTTGACTATTTCAAAAATCATCCGAATAGCTTTAAGATATTTGCCGGCGATTTTGTTGTTGAGGGTGACGGCACAGGGGTAGTACATATGGCTCCTGGCTTTGGTGAAGATGACCAAATACTTTGTGAATCGAAAGGCATAAAGCTCGTTTGCCCTGTGGATAATAGTGGTAAGTTCACCAAAGAAATACCTGATTTAGAGGGCTTACAAGTATTTGATGCAAACGATAAAATAATAATCAAGCTGAAAGAGCAAGGAAATTGGCTAAAAACCGAGCAATATATTCACAATTATCCGCATTGCTGGCGAACCGATACGCCTCTTATATATAAAGCTGTTCCATCATGGTATGTAAAAGTTACCGAATTTAAAGACAGAATGGTAGAGCTGAATCAGCAAATTAATTGGATACCAACGCATGTTAAAGATAATTTATTTGGTAAATGGCTTGAGAATGCTAGGGATTGGTCAATAAGCCGTAATAGATTCTGGGGAACACCTTTGCCGGTATGGAAGTCTGACGATCCAAAATATCCACGCATAGATGTTTACGGCTCTATAGAAGAGCTAGAAAAAGATTTTGGTGTTAAGATTACTGATTTACATCGTCCATTTATTGACGAGTTAACGCGGGCCAATCCCGACGATCCAACTGGTAAATCAACAATGCGTAGAATAGAAGACGTATTTGACTGTTGGTTTGAAAGTGGTTCAATGCCGTACGGACAAGCACACTACCCTTTTGAAAATAAGCAGTGGTTTGAGGAACATTTTCCGGCAGATTTCATAGTTGAGTATTCCGCACAAACACGTGGTTGGTTCTATACTTTAATGGTGTTATCTACTGCCCTATTTGATCGTCCGCCATTTTTAAATTGTATATGCCACGGGGTGATTTTAGATGCTACGGGTCAAAAGCTTTCAAAGCGTCTAAATAACTATGCCGATCCACTGGAGCTATTCGATAAATATGGCTCAGATGCCTTAAGGGTAACAATGCTTTCTTCCAATGTAGTTAAAGGGCAAGAGCTACTAATTGATAAAGATGGTAAAATGGTATTTGATACGCTTCGTTTGTTTATCAAGCCTATCTGGAATGCTTACCATTTCTTCACGATGTATGTTAATGCTGACCATATTAAAGGTGAGTTAAATTTTACATCTGAAAACGTTCTTGATGTATATATATTATCCAAGCTCAAAATAGCGGTAGAAAAAATTAAAGAAAGTTTAGACAGCTTCGATACTGGGACGGCTTATCATGCTGTTTCAGAATTTTTTGAAGTACTAAACAACTGGTACATAAGACGAAGCAGAGCTAGATTTTGGAAAAGCGAAAAGGATGCAGATAAACAAAGTGCCTATAATACGCTATACACGTGCTTAGAAACTATGGCTATTGCGATGTCGTCTTTAGTGCCGCTTATCTCCGAAGCGATATATTTAGGGCTATATTGTCATCCTCGCAAAAGCGGGGATCCAGAAAAACCTGAATGCCTAGATTCCCGCCTATGCGGGAATGACAATTTATCCGTCCATCTTTGCGACTATCCTGATCTTTCAAAGTTCAAAATAAACAGCGAGCTAGTGGATACTATGGATACTGTGCTAGATATTTGCAGCCATAGCCTATTCATCAGAAGTAGCGAAAACGCACGTGTAAGACAACCACTTAGCAGTATAACTATTATTAGCAAAAATAACGATAAGCTTAAAAGTTTTGAAGATTTAATTAAAGATGAAATCAATGTTAAATCAGTAATTTATCGTGATGATTTAGAAAATTATGCAGTTAAAAAATTATCGATTAATTTCCCGTTACTTGGTAAGCGTCTACCGGCTAAAATGAAAGATATCATAGCTGCCTCTAAAAAGAACGAGTGGGAAGTAACCTCTGGCAGCTTGATAATCTGTAATGAGACCTTAAATAGCGATGAATATAAACTAATCTTAGAACCTCATTCGCATATTAAAGGGGCTAGCAGCTTTGCCCATAATAGCAGTCTGCTCATACTTGATCTAGAGCTAACCCCTGAGTTAATAGACGAAGGAATAGCTCGTGACATTGTACGCTTCATACAACAAGCTCGAAAAAATGCCGATTTTGCTATAACAGATAGAATTTTGATTGATATAAATTTGCCTAAAATAACTGATATTTACGGTGAGTTTATTAAAGAGCAAACCTTAGGTGAATTTGCTAAAGATTTTATTCCTGATCATATTAGTGAAATCGAGCTAGACAACCACAAACTACAACTAAAGATTAAGAAAGTAAACTGATAGTTAATTCTTTAATATTTAGTTAATATTTTATATTGATAATTTACCTTTATTACTTTATAGTACGCCCGCTATAAATTAATTAAGGTAAATTATTATGAAAAAATCCTCCTCTTTAGCTCTAGGAAATTTTTTTAAAACTAAAAAACAAATTTTAAAAGCCGATATTCAAAAACTTATAAAAACCAATCAAATCAACTATGTTGATCCTAAACATGGAACAGCATTAAATAGAGCGATTAAGCTAAAAGATGAAAAAATAATAACAGAGTTATTAGCAAAAAAAGTTGATATAAATGAAGCTATTTATTTTGCAATAGGTCATGAATATACCCTAGAAGAAATTAAAACATTAATTTCCTTATCTTCATCAGAACTTCCTGATGAGTATCTTTATAAAGCGGTTCATCAAGGTCGTTTAGATTTAGTTCAATATTTTATTGAAGAAAAAAATTTTGATGTTAATACTACAATTAATAATCCTTTACATGGAGGGGCTATATTAAGTATTGCCACCATGGGAGAACATATTGACGTAATAAATTATCTCCTAAAAAATGGTGCTATCGCATCTCAAGGTGTTATATCCGCAATACTAAAAGGTAATATAGAAATTTTAGAAAAGCTATTCGAATATGGTGCAACAGCTCACGATGGTTATTCAGAAGATCTTGTTGCTTTATTAGTAAATGCTGCAATACCAGCTAATGATCCCACTTATTGCAAAAGTTCGAATTCTGAAACAAAAGAAGACTTATCTAATTATGTAGAAACACTTAAATTTTTATTAGAGCATGGCGGTAATCCTAATGCTGAATTTTTAGAAAGAGGCACAGTAATTCTTATAGCATTATCTGCACTTATGGATGAGCCAAAAAATGATACATATAAAGATATTTGCAAATTATTAATTCAATATGGAGCCGATACTTCAAAATTTAAAAGTTATACAGAAACTATAAACAATCTGAAAAAAGAAATAATAGAAGATATGAAAGTAGTTGATAAAAGTGATTTTAAAGATGAGGGGTATGTTTCAGATTCTGCTGAAGCTGATCAACTATCTAAAAAAGGTTCTAAATTAGTGGATACTTCTTCTAAATCTGTATTCTTTTCTCTTGAAGAAATTATTGAGAAAAATCCTACTACTTTAGGTGGCGAAACGGATATAGTTAAATCCGAGTTTTTTAATAGTTAGTCTAAGTCCATTCTGTGACCGTATATCATTCCTAGCTAAAAGTGATGTTATTGCAGGCTCAGAAAACGTCATTGCGAGGAAATTACGAAGTAATTGACGAAGCACAATCTCAGGAGTTTGCTTCATAAGATTGCCACGTCGCTTCGCCCCTCGCAATGATGAAAAAATCGAGCCATACAACCACACCATACGCTCCTCACAATGTCGATATTTACTCATCCCCTATTTTTAATGCTGCGATGAATGCAGATTGTGGGATTTCGATATTGCCGTACTGCCTCATTCTCTTCTTACCGGCTTTTTGCTTCTCGAGCAGCTTACGCTTACGAGTTATATCACCACCATAACATTTGGATAAAACATCTTTACGCAATGCCTTAATAGTTTCACGGGCAATAATACGGCTACCGATGCTTGCTTGAATTGCAATATCGATCTGCTGCCTTGGTATCAAGTCCTTTAGCCTTACGCATAATGCCCTACCCCGCTGCTCAGCACGTGAGCGATGTACGATTGTCGATAACGCATCAACTACCTCGCTGTTAACTAAAATCCCAAGCTTCACAAGTTCAGACGGCTCATATGTATCCATTTGCCATTCAAAACTTGCATAACCTTTTGAGCAACTTTTTAACCGATCGTAAAAATCATATACTATCTCATTTAGTGGCAATTTATATACTACTTTTGCCCTATTTGCTATATAGTTGTGATCTAACTGAATTCCTCTTTTTTCAGTGCAAAGCGATAATACCGCACCTAAAAACTCATCAGGTACCATTATAGTTGCTTTAATCCAAGGCTCTTCCATTGAGTCGATTTTTTGCAAATCAGGTAAATCGGCGTGGTTGTGAATCTCTAGCACTTCACCCTCACGCATATGAATTTTATACACCACGCTTGGAGCGGTAGTAATTAAATCTAGATCAAACTCCCTACTTAAACGCTCCTGTATGATTTCTAAATGCAGTAACCCTAAAAAGCCGCACCTAAAACCAACTCCTAAAGCTGATGAGCTTTCCATTTCATACTCAAAGCTAGCATCATTAAGACGTAATTTTGCCAATGAATCCTTTAAATGCTCAAACTCGCTACTATCTGTCGGATAAAGCCCGCAGAATACTACCGGCAAGTTTGGTTTAAAGCCGGGCAGAGCTTGCTTACAAGGTTTCTTTTCATCAGTAATAGTATCACCAACTTTACAATCTGCTACCTGTTTTATAGAAGCAGTGAAAAACCCGATTTCTCCTGCATGTAAAACATCCGAAATATGTTTTTTTGGAGTAAAATATCCAACATTCTCTATTGTATAAACCGAATTCGTTGCCATCATTTTGACTTTCATATTCTTACGTAATGATCCGTCAATAACTCTTACTAAAATAACCAGCACCAAGATAAGGGTCATACCAACTATCAACAAGTAATGCTTTTAAAATATCCGTACTACTCTCTTTCGGCGGAGGCAATTTATTTACTATTGCTTCTAAAACTAAGTCAATACCTATACCACTTTTGGCAGAAATCAGTACTGCCTCACTCGCATCAATCCCGATTATATCCTCTATTTGCTGCTTTACTTGGTCAGGTTCTGAAGCAGGCAAATCAATCTTATTAAGTACCGGTACTATCTCGTGATCATTCTCGATTGCTTGATAAACATTGGCAAGAGTTTGAGCCTCTACCCCTTGCGTACTATCAACTACTAATAATGAACCCTCACAGGCTGCAAGCGATCTACTAACCTCATAAGCGAAATCGACATGCCCAGGGGTATCCATCAAATTTAAATAATATGTGTTGCCGTCTTTAGCCTTATATACAAGCCGTACAGTTTGGGCTTTAATCGTTATACCACGCTCCTTTTCAATATCCATCGAATCTAGTACTTGCTGGCTCATTTCTCTAGCCTGCAAGCCACCGCAATACTCAATTAACCGATCAGCTAAAGTAGATTTACCGTGATCAATATGAGCTATTATTGAGAAGTTCCTTATATATTTTTGATTATTCATAATTATTGTGATATAATTTGCGTTTGTTTGTTACCTGTCACCCCGTGACGGCATTGTTGCGTGGATCAATTTTTCCTCTGTCATCCCGCGACTTGATTGCGGGATCCAGCTTAAAATACTAAAATTATTAGTATTAAAAGTTGCTTTTCTGGATCCCGTGGACAAGCCACGGGATGACAGAGCTGATCCATGTAATAACACTTTTGCGGGAATGACATGTAATATATAACAAAATAAAAATATATAACAGGAAAAAATAATGCGAGCGGAAATAGAGAATTACGTTAAGAAAATTGAGCAGTCTTTAGAATTGCTTCGGAGGTCACTTTGACGTCGAAACGTCAGCAGCTAGACTAGCAGAGTTAGAGGAGTTAGCAGCGAGTCCCGATCTATGGAATGATCAAGCTAATGCTCAAAAATTACTACGAGAAAAAAGCAATCTAGAAGAACAATTAGGAGCTTATAATAAAATTAGATCTAATCTAAAAGATGCATTAGAGCTTGAAGAAATGGCTGAAGCTGAAAATGATCTTGAGATAATGCAGCAAGTTGAGAAAGATTTACAATCCTTAAGCACTATTGCAGCAAAGTTTGAAACTGAATGTTTATTTTCAGGTGAAGCAGATAGTAATAACTGCTTTTTAGAGATAAATGCCGGAGCGGGAGGAACGGAAAGCCACGATTGGGCGTCTATTATGATGCGTATGTATTTACGTTTTGCCGAAAGATTAGGCTTCAAAACTGAGATCATTAATATGATTAACGGCGAAGAAGCAGGCATAAAATCATGCACGATTAGGATAATCGGCAGACGTGCTTATGGCTGGCTTAAAACTGAAGCAGGTGTACATAGGTTGGTGCGTATTTCGCCGTTTAATGCGGCAGGTAAACGCATGACCAGCTTTGCAAGTAGCTGGGTATATCCTGAAATTGACGACAATATAGCAATTACCATTGAGGATAAAGATTTAAGGATTGATACTTTTAGAGCATCAGGAGCGGGAGGACAACACGTTAATACCACCGATTCAGCGGTACGCATCACTCATATACCTACAGGCACTGTTACGCAATGCCAAAGCGACAGATCGCAACATAAAAATAAAGCTCAAGCTATGAAAATGCTGCAAGCTAAACTCTATGAGCTTGAAATGCAAAAACGCACCGATAGTGTTAACGAGCAGAATGCCGCAAAGACGGATAATAGCTGGGGGCATCAAATTAGATCTTATGTTTTACAACCATATCAAATGGTAAAAGATTTACGTACCGATTATGAAACCTCCGACACAAAAGGCGTACTTGATGGCGATCTCGAAGAGTTCGTTTCGGCAAGTTTAGCAATGAATGCTGGCAGTAAGAAATAATGAACAACATTTTAAGTAATACTCTGTCACCCTGTGGCTTGACTACGGGATGACACTGATCACATTTTTGAACTATACAACAACACCTAAAAGTTATTTTGCTTGATATTACAATTAAGCCGTGATATGTCTCTCCCATATTTCAACCTAATTACTTTATCACAATATGAAAAGCTGCAAAAACTTTGGCATTGCTATTTCTATAATTATTATAGCTATAGTTTCGATTCTAGGATTTCAGAATTACCAAAAACATACACAAGATAAGCATTTTGAACAAATAGTAAATGATCTTAATAATTTAGAAGTTACTGACGAACTATTACGTAAAAATTTCATTTCAGAAATACAAAACATTTATGTAACCGAAAATCCCCAAATAGACAAAGATATAAAATATGTATGGGTTTTATCAGCAAGACATTCTTATAACAAAATGCCTATTATTTCTCATGCCCAAAATATAGGGGCTGTAGATAAAGAAGATGGTTATAATAGAATGAGGCTCGGGATTGAAATTGCAAAGGAGGTAGCTGCTAAAAAACTTAATAAGCAAGTATCTGATTTAACTTATCAAGAATTAAAGGAATATGGACCGATAATTTTATTTAATGGCGGAGCTTATGATAACGGTTTATTAAAAGAAGTTCTCGATAATAATCAAATTAAAGATTATCCAAAAGAGAATTTTTATATTTTTGCATTACTAGAAAATCAGGCTAACACTGGCGGACAGTTTAAAACTTTATATAAAGAACATAAAGATGGTAATATTGATTTAAATAATGCTGAAATTGCCATTATTACACATGCTTATCACTTTCCTAGAGTGTATCGATATTTTGATAACAAACCAAATTTTGATTTTTTCTATAATCACAACACTAAGCCTATGATCTTTCTAGTTGATCGTAAATTTGAAACTGTGGGAGTAGATAACGAACTAAAACAAGAATTATTAAAACTACCTAGCTATATTCAAAAATGCTTTATTTCAGAAAAACATACTCTATAAACTAATAAAAATATATAAATTAAAATTGTATACAAGGTGGAAACCGCTTTTCACCTTGTATACCCATCATTTAAAGCTTCTTTGGAAAGGAGTATGAATACTACTTTTCAAAGAAAGGAAGTTTATTGATAGGGGTAAGGAAATCTCACCCTTATATCACCCACTATATTAACTTCATATTTTTCATTTGTTTCTTCTTCTAAATCTTTTAATTGACCCAATATATTCTCATCATCTTGTTTTTCTTTAATATTATATTTATTAGGAACATATTTTGACATAATTGGTATTTTTAAATTTTATCATGACTGACTATGGCAAAATAGTCATTGCAAGAAAGCATTGCCTGCGTAAATTCCCCTTGTCATCCAGTGATTTATTCACGGGATCCAGTTAAAAATATCAATATTATTGATATTTTTATTTGTTTTCTGGATACCGTGGTCAAGCAACTAGATGATACAACAAAAAGATCTTAATTATTCTGTAACTCCAACATCACAGCCCAATGCTTCAACTTCATCAGAAGCTTGTAAACTACTTATTTCCTCACCAGTTTCAGATGGAATTACAATAGAAGCATCAGCAAGCTTTTCAGCTTCAGGCTTATCATCAACCTGCTCACTTTCTGTTAATGAGTTAAGCTCTTTCTCAATAACTGCTATTGTTTCAGGACGTAATGCAGGGGCTACAACCTCCTCACTTTTATTTTCATCAGCTCTAACATCTCTAGCTATTTCATCTTTTGCTGTTGTTTCAATATTATCAAGCTCTTTCTTTTTTGACATAACTTAACCTTTATTTGAATTAAAAAATTTATATAAATTAGTATTTATATAAAAATAAACTTAATTTAAATTTATTTTTATATATAAAATAGTTACTGAGGTTTCTCTATTATTCAAGGAAATACATATTATAGTATTATAAATAATTAGTTAATTATTTTATAAATTTTACTAAAGCACTGGGATTATTGATGAGAAAATGTATGATCTAAATGTTAATAAAAGTTAACTTAGTTGTAATATGTATTGTTAAAAATACAACATAGAAGATATCTACATATTATAATCTTCTTTTAAAGAAAATATGAAATATTAATTTTGAAAAAAGTATACTTGTTATTTGAAAAAAACTTTCAGAAATAGTAAGGATTACTATCTCTGAAAAAAAGGAGGGGAAGTAATGCCTTAAGATTTAAGGCATTACGGCTAGCTAATTAAGTTAGATTTGCATGCAAAAGCTTAAATTGTAAGCAAGTTTAAATTAACCAACTATATTATTTAAAGTTTTAGTGAACGTCTGCAACAACATGACTTCCTAATAATTCAGGATTATAGTCAGCAACAGCTTTACTATAATCACCAACATTGTAACCACCGCCACCTTTTGCAGGATCACTATCTATTGAAGCATCCCAACCGCTGACATTTCCAAGACCTTTATCACCAACAAAATATTTATTGATTTCTCTTTGATCTGCAACAGTATTGACTTTTCCATTTAGGTGTTTGCCAAACATAGTACATAGACCAGTCATTGCATAAAGTTCTTTTGGAGTTAAGTTCGTCCAAATTTCTGAAAGCTGTTTAATTGCACCTTTTTTGCTACCATCTGTATCGTTAGCAGCATCACCTTCAAGAGAAAGTCTAGCACATTCAAACAGATTAGCATTTGAACCTTGACCAAATTCCATAGACATACCATTAACAAGCGATGGTGTGATACCTGCATCATGTAATTTTTTAAGGAATGTGGTACCGTTTCCATTAAAGCCCATTAACCCAGGAGCCCCGTCTACAGGTAAGGTATAAGAAATTTTTATATCAGGTTTTGCTTTAATTACTTCGGTTATGGCTGCAATATGTCTATCTAAAGCATCTATATGACCTAAGAAACCACCTTCAAAGTCAATTAAGGTTAATCCATAATTTGCAATAGCTTTTAAATAAATATCAACGATTTTCTTAACATCTGATATTGGAGCTTCTATTGGTTCATTTGATGCACCACCAAAAGATAAAATTATATCACCACCATTCTTTCTAATATTATTAATGTATGTTTTGTAATAATTAGAAATTGTTACATCACCATCATATTCTTGACTATCAATTCCATCATACATCTTTAAATTACCGCCCCAGCAAGCTTTATGGCTTCCACTAGCAGTATCAAATGCAGCTGTAATAAATCCTAAGAAATAACCTTTTAAATTATATTCCGCAGCCCATTTATCAATAGGAGGAGTTGGCCAAGCAGTTGAATCAACAAAAGGAGAACCTTTAATCCAATTACCGGTATTCCATTTTGCAGGACCTTTTAAAGCTTCATCTGTAGAAGCATAATATGCACTAGAAGCAGAAGCATTACCTGCAAAGTCAACTGCTGAAATGTTAACTTGATATTTTGTATTAGCAGCTAAATTCTTTAAAGATATACTGTTAGTGGTGGTACTTGCTTCATGATCCGTTGTTTCATTAGTTGCTCTATATTTTACTATATATTTATCAACACCTGTTTCTTCATCTATACTTGGAGTCCAGTTTAAAGAGAAACCTGTAGGACCAGAAGCAGCTGTTACTATATCTTCTACTTTGGTTGGAGGAGTATGACGTCAGGTATTACAATAGGCTCACCATTAAAGGTAAAATCAGTAGGTAATGTAGGATAAACAGAAGTACTAGAAAAATTAACACCAAAAGTTAAAGTTGTAGAACTTTAAGCTTTTAATAGTGCCATATGCTCTGACAAACTTCCTTTAATTACAGGTCCGGTAAATGTTTGTTGAGCGAAACCTGTATATGCTCTAACTTCACCACTTATATTTGCTATTTTACTAATATCAAAACTTATTGCAGGAGAATTTACATCCAGCTCTGTATTATTTCTAACTGTAATATCTAAAGGAACGAACCAATCAGCTTGGTCTTTTCCCCATTTTGCCGTAATCATATAATGTAATGGCATAATAACCTCCATATAATTTATTAATTTGAAATTAAAGATAGATTGAATAACAAAACTATCTTTATAATTATATGATTACCAGAGTTTTTGATGCTAAACAAGAAATTACAATCCTAAATAATTGAAAAAATTATATAACATTATAAGAAATCAAATCATAAAAAGTTAAGATTTATTAATTAAGTTTATATTTTACTGAAATTAGCAGTAAATATTGAATGCATGTATATCATTTATTATATTAATAAAAATTAATTAAATTGTTATTTAATAATGTAAAAAAACCACACCTACCGGTAAAAATATCTTTGGTAGAAAATCTAGAAAAGAAATAGCAGCAGAAGATTTAATGACAAGTTATAATTTAAATAAAATCATGCCCAAATGTAAATTATATCGCTATCTTTACCCAAAAATAAAATTTTTTGATACAAAAGATAATATCTTTTTAAAATACTATTAATTTTCCTAAAAAAATATAGTAATTTAAGTAGGTATACATTAAAGATTAAAATTATAATAAGTTATTAGAGTTATGGAAGATATTGACATTTGGCAGAATAAATTTGAAGCTTGCGATTATGGCAAGAAGCTAATTGATAAAATTAAAGAATTAAACATCACAGCAAAAAATCCTATAAATATTGAAGAGATCGAAAAAGGACTTTACTATGCCCGTAAGTATCACGAGGGACAAATGCGTCAATCAGGTGAGCCTTATTATACTCATCCAATAGAAGTAGCGATAATGTTAGCTGAGTTTGCAGCTCATGAAGCACCAAAACTTTATAAATCTTATATGATAATTGTTGCTCTGCTTCATGACACAATAGAAGATACTCATTTAACACATGAGGATATCAGCAAAATTTTTGATAAAGATATTGCTGATAATGTAGAACGCTTAACAAGAATTAAACCTCATGGGAAAATAAGCTCCGGAGAAATGTTAAATTTATTAATTCAAGAAAAAAATATGATATAGCACTTATTAAAGTATTTGATCGTCTACATAATTTACAAACCATAAATGCTAAGTCTCCTGACAAAGCATTAAAAACAGTCAAAGAAACTATAGAAAGCTTTTTACTTATAGCTGCATATCTTGAGATAAGAACAATAGAGCAGCAATTATTAAATGTGTGTGTTAATATTTTATAGAACAAAATTTCCCTTCAAAAGGTGAACAAAATGACTTACTTAATACAACAAATTTTAAAAACTCTATTTTAGACTCGCAAAATGATTTTAAATAACGAGTTAAAATTTTAATGCATTAATCAAATCGCTTTTATATCTCCAATGTGCTGCTCCGCCGCTTTCGGCATGATAATGCATATTTTCATTGCGTATCTGTATTTCTATTCTATATTGATCTTCAGTTATAATAACAGTATGTAAAGATTGGTAACCATTTGGTTTAGGATTATCAATATAATTTTTCAGCTTATCTTTTTCATACTCATATAAATTATGTACTATTTTTAAAGTTTTATAGCATTTTTCTTCATCTAATACCACTATCCTAATTGCGAAGATATCAGTTAATTGTTCTATTTTTATCCCCTTACGATATAACTTATATAAAATTGATACGGGATGTTTAATTCTACCTGTTATTTTAGCGGTAATATCATGTTTAGATAAATTATGACTTAAATGTTTAATAACTTTTTGAAACAACACTACCTCCTTAATTTATTAGCAGTAGCAAATCAATTTTTATAATTGCTATTATAAAGAAAAGTTGTAGAAATCAAGGTTTGAGGTCATTTCCTCGCCCGATTTCAAAATAAAATTATTATTTATCTTATTATAAAGATTATAAGCTTTTGCTTAATTCAACCAATTAAAGACTAAAGGTTGAGAGGTGTATTATAATTAATAAAAAATTACTTGCAATATTAAATCTCAAGTAATTAAGCAAATAAATTTTAGCCTTAAACCAGTAACTAAAAAATTTTTATTTTTACCTCTTGAACTAATGAAAATAAAATATATATAGTATGTACATTTAAAATATTTATATAATTTGGAGGTTAAAATGTCTTTTAAACCATTATACGATAGAATTGCAATAAAGCCTATCGAACATGAAGAAAAAACTAAAGGTGGAATTATTATTCCAGATACTGCAAAGGAAAAGCCAATGCAAGGGGAAGTTGTAGCAGTTGGCAAAGGCGTTCGTAATGAAAAAGGCGAAGTGCATCCTTTAGAGTTAAAAGTAGGTGATAAAGTTCTATATGGTAAATGGGCTGGTACTGAAATTAAAGTCAAGGGTGAAGATCTCATCGTAATGAAAGAAAGCGATGTATTTGGTATTATTAATTAATTATTTGTTTTAAGGAGAATTTAAATATGGCAACAAAACTTATTAAGCACGGTTCAAAAGCACGTGAGCAAATGCTAGAAGGTATTGATATTTTAGCTGATGCAGTAAAAGTTACTTTAGGTCCAAAAGGCAGAAATGTACTTATAGAGCAATCATTTGGTGCACCAAAAATTACTAAAGATGGTGTTACTGTCGCAAAATCTATTGAATTAAAAGACAAAATTAGAAATGCTGGTGCTCAATTATTAAAGTCAGCTGCTACTAAAGCTGCTGAAGTTGCAGGTGACGGAACAACTACCGCAACTGTTCTTGCTAGAGCTTTAGCACGTGAGGGTAACAAGCTTGTTGCTGCTGGTTATAATCCAATGGATTTAAAACGCGGTATGGATTTAGCGGTAAATACAGTATTAGAAGAAGTTAAAAAAGCTAGTAAAAAAATCGATAGCCAAGAAGAAATAGCACAAGTTGGTACTATATCCTCAAATGGTGATAAAGAAATTGGTGAGAAAATCGCTAAAGCGATGGAAGAAGTTGGCAAAGAAGGCGTAATAACTGTTGAAGAAGCAAAGAATTTCAGCTTCGATGTTGAAGTAGTTAAAGGTATGATGTTTGATAGAGGCTATTTATCACCATATTTTGTAACAAATTCTGAAAAAATGGTTGCTGAACTTGAAAATCCTTACATCTTATTATTCGAGAAAAAATTATCAAACTTACAACCAATGCTACCTATACTTGAAGCAGTGGTACAGTCACAACGTCCTTTATTAATCATTGCTGAAGATGTTGAGGGTGAAGCTCTTGCAACCTTAGTAGTAAATAGACTACGTGGTGGCTTAAAAGTTGCAGCTGTAAAAGCTCCAGGCTTTGGTGATAGAAGAAAAGCGATGATGGAAGATATTGCTATTCTAACTAATGGTGAGCTTATAACCGAAGATCTAGGCATGAAGCTTGAAAATGTTAGCCTTAAAAGTTTAGGTCATGCAAAAAGAGTGACAATCTCTAAAGAAAATACTGTAATTGTTGACGGTAGCGGCGATAAGAAAAATATCGAAGAGAGAGTATTACAAATTAAATCACATATCGCTGAAACTACTTCTGACTATGATAAAGAAAAATTGCAAGAGCGTTTAGCTAAACTTTCTGGCGGTGTTGCTGTACTTAAAGTTGGCGGTGCTACTGAAGTTGAGGTAAAAGAGCGTAAAGATCGCGTTGAGGATGCACTTGCTGCAACACGTGCTGCTGTTGAAGAAGGTGTTGTTGCTGGCGGCGGCGTGACATTACTACATGCTTCACAAGCTTTAAAAAATTTGAAAGTAGACAATAAAGACCAACAAGCAGGTATTGAGTTAGTAATCGAAGCTTTAAAAGATCCAATAAAACAAATTGTTGAAAATGCTGGCGAAAATGGTGGTGTAGTAGTTGGTAAATTATTAGAGCATAAAGATAAGAATTTCGGCTTTAACGCTCAAGATATGCAATATGTTGATATGATTAAAGCAGGAATTATTGATCCAGCTAAAGTAGTGCGTACTGCTCTGCAAGATGCAGCTTCCGTTGCTTCACTGATTATTACTACAGAAACCTTAATCGTTGATGAGCCTGAAGATAAAGAAAACCCAATGCCAATGCGTGGCGGTATGGGTGGCATGGGCGGAATGGGAGGTATGGACTTCTAACGCCTCAGTGTCATCCCATGGGCTTGTCCACGGGATCATGTCATTTCTATTGTTGCGTGGATCGATTTTTTCTCTGTCACCCCGTGACTTGTTCACGGGGTCCAGTTAAAAATATCAATATTATTGATATTTTTAGTCGTTTCTTTGAATACTGTGGTCAAGCAACTAGATGACACGCAGGATCTTTCCGATCTACGTAACAAAGCCTCACGCAGGAAAGACATTAAGACTATGTGATAAGGCTAAACAACATCCGCATAAGATTTTGATTAATCTATATCACCGACTAATTTAAGACCGTGCTCTTCGAGGGATTCTTTTAGATCTTCCGGCATTCCAACATCAAATTTGTATAAACTTGGACTTTCAACAATTTTAGACAATAACAAATATTTTAAGCTAGATTTTGAATTTATATTATCTTCTAATCTTTTTATGGTATTATCTTTTATAAACTCTTCTTTAGTTTCTAGAAAACCTTTAAGGCGAATTAATTCTTTTAAATATTTAGGAAGAAGCTTAACACTAGGTTTTATTGATATTTTATGGTTTATAAATTTTTCTATGTCTTCTTTTGTAACTGAATCATCTTCTGTATCAGAATTTTCTTTTTTAACTGAATAGTCTACCAATCCAAAATCATTGTTTTGACAGGCTGTAGCAAGCTTTAATAACGTCTGTAACTGTTTATTTAATGACTGATCACTAAATATTGATGATATTGCTCTTACTAATTCTATTAAATTTTTACCTTTATAAAAACCCTTAGGTACAATTATATCAAGATTAGCCCCATAATCTATGAGTAATTCAACTATTCCTATTTTTTCATTAAAAACAGCATATTGAATTGGAGTCCAACCTGAGAAATCTGTTGGCTCTGTTAAAGCTCCTTTTTGAAGTAGTAATTTAGCCATATGAAAATCTTCTTCTGTCTTCGAAAGAGGTTTTCCAGCTATTCTATTTAAAGGAGTAACGATATCTCTATCATGAATATTAGGATTAGCTTTTCTTTCTAATAAAAAACCAGCTATATTATAATCTCTTTCATTAATAGATTTATGTAGAAGCGTAAAACCATCTTTATCCTGAACATCAATATCAATACCCCGATCAATAGCTTCTTCAATAAGAAATTTTAATCTGTCAGTATTTCTTAATTTTCCAAATAAATCAAATAACTTTTGCGTTGAAGCATCAATGAGTTTTTGTTGAGAATATGGAAAAGAAAAAAGCATGGAAGAAGCAGTACAAGGTTTAATTCCTGATAGCAGAGCTAGTTTTTTGAGCATTTTTTGCTCATCACTAAGTTGATTAAACATAAAATTCTCACAATTATATTAATTTAAAGCTAATATGTTAAATATTTATAAAAATTTCAAGTAAAAATTTAATTAAGGCATTGCTTGCGTGCCCCTGTCATCTTTAAGCCGGAATAACAAACAATCTACGTAATATCATTGCTACAACATAACACTAAAAAATTACCACCCTAGTTTTTCTGCAATCTAATTAACTCCTATTTAAAAAATTAATATTTGCTTTACAATTTATTAAATTTATTTTATAATTTACGCTTAATTTATATTAAGTATTTATTATGAAAAAGTCTAAATCTCCTACTGAATTAAAATTTAATTTTATAACCTTAGATAAAGATAAGGTACTAAAATTTGTACCGGCTCTTCCTATAATTTTACAAGATAATGCGTGGTCAAAACTTTCAAATATGAAAGGTTCTATAGAAGCTGGAGCAGAGATAATAATAAATATTTTGAATTTTTTAAGTGGTAACAGTTCAGCAGTAAAAAAAATTCCTATTAATACAAATAAGAATATGAAATTTTTTGTGTTAAAAAGTTTGTTTAACAATTATGAGTATAAAAATATTCAAGAACATAAAGCACTAAGGGAAGTGTTAAGAAAATATCACCCTGAGCAGCAATCTAATGGAGATATTACCTTTTTAGTAAATAATGCTATTTACACTGAAAAATTTTCTAAAAGTATAAAAACTGAAACGGATAATTTTATAGAAAGTATTTTCTCACAGCTTGAAATAATGAAAATGGCATTAGAGTGTAGCATAGAGAATAATCACTATGAAGTAGCAGAAAAATTATTTACCGATATATTTTCAAATGCAAGAACAAATTTGGATTCAATATTCTCTCAACAAGAATATGTTAATCATAAAAAATATACGACTATTCTGTTTGAGTTAGTAAACAAGTTTATGTCTGTTGAATATCAAATTAAAACTATCATAGATCTAACCCCTCACTTAAAGCATTATTTTAATATTACAGCAGAATCTACAGATATATTAATTAATAATAATCATTCGAATGAAGCTGAAGAATTGCTTACAGCAGCACTTTATAATATCACTATAGATGATAAGCCAAAAAACCAAGATATAGGTTGGTGTTACTATAAATTAGGTTATCTTAATCATAGAAATGGACAGAGAGAATATGCTGTAGAGTGCTATAAGAATGCTTTGGACAAATTACCAGCTACAGATAAATATATTATACAAACTATTAATTATAATTTATGGGGTATTTATAGTTATTATGATGCTGATGATAATATAGAAGTGTTATTAAATCAAATGCCGGAATCTAGCCTTAAAGATTTGCTAAAATTAGGCAGAAATTTAACAAATATTACTACTTCCCAATTAGATAATATTAACCGCTCTGATTTACAACCTGAGCATACTCAAATGTTTGATCTTTATAAATATAGTGCTCTTTCAATTGATCAAAAAAGTAGTAAAAAGACACGTTTTACAAAAGATTTAAATACAATAATCAAAAAAAACTCTGACATTGATAAATTATTAGCCCTCTCAGTAGCTATTTACACAGAACAATTTGATATAGCTCGCAACATATTAAATACAGTTCCAGAAAATGAAATAGAGAAGTGTAAGAAGTTAAATTTATCGCTCTTAAGAAGCTATCTTGATCCAGATTCTATAATTTATGATGCAGATGAATTAAAAAAAGAAGAGAAAGTCGAAGTTCTTAATGCTGCCAATACTTCTTTAATGGCAGAAGATAAAAGTGAGCTAGTTTCTAAAAACGTCCAAAAAGTTTTACAAAATGTTGAAAAGGTTTTAGAGTTCCATCCACAAAATGAAGAAACTTTAGAAATTGGGATAAATGCTGCTTTACTTAATAATGATCTAGAAAAAGCTAAGAAATATGCAAACCAATTAAGTAAAGAAAAACAAGAAGAAATCTTTATAGGTGATTCTGAAGAAGCTCCAGAAATACATTATTTAGATCGTTTACTTGCACAATATGATGCTAAGAAAATTCATCAATATTATCAGGATAAAAAAGAACAACAGCTTCATATATTAAGTCAGAAAATTACCCATTATACCACTTCATGGAATATTCCAGGAAAAGGTCAGATTAAAAGTACCGAAGCTACTTATATTGGTAAATATAAGGGACAAGATTGTTATAGTATTATTGATGATAAAGTGAAGAAATCAATTGGTTCTTTATTGCCTCGTTTTGAGAAAGCAATGGAGAAAGGAATAATACATCATCAATATGGTATAAATGGAGTAAAATTTATTGAAGAAAAGGTTGTTGAAATCAAGGTTAGAGCTGATAAAAGGTTATTAGCAAGTGAAATTTATGAAAACTCAGGAAAAGAGTTATTAATAAATTTTGATCATGAAGCTAATCATAAAGAAGCTGAAATATTTATTAATGGTCATCACTTGGAAATATACCACGAATAAATGAAAAATTGATAAACGAGTATGTCAATGTGTTATATTTATCACATCTGGTATAATAATTTTATCTTCCAAACAAAATACTTATTTATTAAAAAAAATTAATATGTAATTAATAATATGTTAAAAACTTATTATTTTCAGCAAGTATACTTAGTCTTAATTCCTATACTCAAAACCCTGTTATTAATGAGATAAAAAAATTGGCAGAAGAATTAAAAGTTAGATCAGAAGTTAGATCAGCTTATAAAATAGCTCCAACCAAATTTTCCATGGACGAAACATATAATCAAATATTATATGCTTTACAAACTGTAAAATTTGCCAAAGCACATATAAAAGAACCAAATCTTGGTATAAACGAAACTCAAGAATTGTGCAAAAAATTAAATGATTATGGCATTATTGTTACTTGTTTATTAGCTGAAAGTGTTAATAAATCTATATTAAGTTTTTTGTCATTTAAAAAAGGTAATAAAATATTAGATTTTTTATCATCTTATTTATTAGATAACGCTTCTGAAGCTCTTAAAGAAACTATGCCGAAAGAGTTTATAGATAAATATAACATGACTAATGCTGTAAAATTACTCAGCAATGAAGAAATAAAAAGTTATTTGAAAGAATACGCAGGATCTAATCAACAACCAATTTCTGCTTGTAGAGATACTACAACTGCTATTTATGAAGAAGAAAATGTTGAAACTATGGGAGGCGATGTAGCACCTGCGACTTAATATTTATAATTTTCTTGCAATATAGATTTAACCTTATTTAAAGAATTTGTTAAAGCTAGTACGAGATAAATTTTATATTTCGTACTAGCTATACTAGCTTAATATTAATTAATATCAAAACTCCATTCTATTCCAATATTCCCTAAAACTTTTTCAGCTTCATTAACCTCCGACTTTATTGCTTGATAATTATTATTATATTCTTCAAATAATGAAGTTAAAGGAGAAATATTTAAAAATTTATTTACATCCTTACATAAGGTATTAATATTCTTAACTTTTTCTACTTCAGGATCATTTAATACTTTTTGTATTTTATCAGTTAGTATAGGTAAATTATTTTGTAAATCTTGTACTATTGCACTTGTATCAAATTCTGCTGCTTCTAAGCTTTTAAGATATTTTTGACCATCTATAATAACATTTAAACAAGTGTCTACAGTTGATTTAACCTTTACGTATTTATTATCTAAAAACTTTCTTAGTTTAGAAATATTTCTTTCATCATTTGCTATTAGTATTAATGGTAAATACGGAATTACACTTTCCGGATTATTTTTATAATGCTCAATAGAAGATTTAAATTGCTCCTGGTTTAACTTTTCATAGTTAGGGACTTCAATCTTATGCGGAACAGTGAAGAACTTTAGATTTTCCTGAATAAATTCTTGAACTTTTTGATCAATTTCTTTTTCTACTTTATTATCAATAAAATTTAAAAATACCTTACGCAGTAATACATTTATAAGATCTGGATTTAATAATTTTTTAATTTCATTAGTTAATATATCTGTATCTTCTTCAAAAGAACTTATTATATTATTAAGCTTATTTACTAAATTTGGCTCAAACTTGATAAATTCAGTTATTTTATTACCATAATTATTCAAAACTTTTTTTAATTTTTCAGGGGTTTTACATTCAGCTAATAGATATTTTTCAAAATTATCATAATGATATTCTTTAAGATTATTTGCAATATTAACAAAGTCTAATAAAATTCCTGCTTCGGATTTTTGGGATATTTCAATTTTATCGTTATTTGCTATTAAAAAACAAAATCTTTTTAAAGCTAAATCTTTTATATCTACCACACTTCTTGCTTCATATTCTAATTTTTGTGGGTTTTGTACTAATGTAGATAAAGTATGACTGCCATTAATTACTTTCAACATCTTTTGTTTATTAGATTCTAAGGTTACTGCACTACAAAATCCATTTTTATAAGGATCTTGTGTAGAATATAAAGATTCAATAAATTCTTTATATTCATTTAAATTAATTCCTCCCGCTACATAAAGTAATTCAATAAGCTCTACATCGATACTATTGAAAATTTTTACTCCAAAATTTCCGCTGGCATATTCTTTTTGTAAATTTTCTTGGTGAAAAGTACTATCACTGCCACAAGATACATTGTATAAATTTTTCTGAAAGATTTTCTTTGCTAAACTTTTTACCTGCTTCGTGTCTAGCTTAGGTAAATATTCTTCTACTACAGATAATAATTCCTTTTTCTCTTCTAATGTTGGGCTATTAATTTTAGTTATAACATCTATAAAAATTTTAATAATTTCTTCCGGCTTAAGTAATACTAAAGTTTTTTGAATTAATTCATGGTTAAAGAATTTTGCTTTTAGTGCTATTTGTAACACATTTTTTTTATCTTTATTTGTATGTAATAATTGATCTTCTAAGCAAACTTTTTTTCTCTAAATAATCAAGCATAAAACTTATAGATTGAGGCAAAGCAGCTCTTGCAGCTTCAATTAATGGCGTATCTTTATCCGCATCTTGACCAGTAAAGCAGTTAATTGGAATATTTTTTTCTTCAAATAATTTTAATATTGCGACGGCTTTTTCATCATGCTCATTTATATCTTTCGGTTTCTTATGCTGATCTTCTCTATAGAAAAGACACATTATAGCATTATTTCCATGATTGTTTATATCTGTAGGATTAGCTTGTTCATTTAATAATATTTCTATAATATCTTTATGAAGATATCTGCAAGCTCTCATAAATAATGTATCTTGATTCCCTTGTGATCTTTCATTAATCAAACCTGGATTCATAGCTATTAATTCAAATAATTCGTTTGGTTTATTTTCCATTACATATTTAAAAGCATCTTGTCTTATATTATCCGGTATTTTAGTCATACTATCATCCTTAACTTAAATTAATAATCAAGAGCTAATTACCATAAAATATGAGCTTTAATAAAATTTGTTTTGGATTTTAAATATGCTATATTCAATATAAAAACGATATTTATGATTTCTGATATTTCTTTTTTACAGGATTTTGCTGAGTTTATTGTAAGTAAATTTGGTAAGGAAAATTTGCGTAAAGAACTCAAAATAATATTGCCGAATAGCCTTTCTTGCACCAAGTTAAAGGGGCTTTTGACTGATAATTATAATGTGCAAAATTTACCTATTATTATCCCATTTAATGCTATTATTTCAAAAAAAGATTCTTCAGAAGATTACATGTCTAAAATGGAAGAATTATTTACCCTATCAAAAATAATTACCGAATATAAAAAATTAGATTTTACTCCTGAGGAAGCATTAAAAGCTGCCGGAATTTTAAACAAGCTATTTGCTGATTTAGTAAATAATAATGTCGATATAAAATTGATTGAGACTTACAATAATTCAGAATATTGGCAGAATATTTATAAATTCTTAGAATATAGTTTTTTAAAATGGCAAAAAAACGAAAAGCAAAGTAGTAATAATTATAAATTAAAATTGCTTTTGGAAGAGATAGCAAGAACCAAAAACAGCTGTAAACAGGTAATATTAGCCGGCATATTTAAGCCTGATTCTTTCTTAAAAAAATATGAAGAAGAACTGCAAATAATTAAATATAATGAGATAAAACTAGCTCACAATAACATATATTATTATGAGCCTACGGATATTTATGAAGAAGCTGAGCAGATAGCTCACATATGCAAGCAGAATGCGGATAAAAAAATAGCTATTGTTATAAATAACAATAAATTGAAAAGGATATATTGTAACTATTTAGATAAATATGAGTTAGTGTTTGAAGATTTAATAGGCAATGATCTCAAGCTGACAAATGTAAGTAGCTTATTAATAGCTATTATAAATATATTATGTAATAATTTTGATTTGAAACTTTTATTTTTACTACTTAAAAACCCTTTAATAAACTGCACTAATATTCAAGAACTTGAGTTATTATTGTCAGGTAAAAATCGTTTTATATCTTCGCCAAAATATCTACTACAATTACAATTTGATAATGAGGAACTAAAAATTTATTGCTATAATTTAGTGGATATTTTATTTACTACAAAACCTTATAATATCAAGGATATATTAGTGCTTTCTAAAGAAATTTTTGAGAAGATTTTACCGGATATTTGGGAAAAAGAGGGAGGAGCTGAGCTATCAGAGTTCTTAAATAATTTAACAGAGTTTAGCGGTAGTATAAACGTCAGTAAAAAAGATTTTCCTAAAATTTTTGCTTTATTACTTTCTAACGTTAAATATTATAAAAATATTGAATCTAAGATAATTATCGGTTCACCTGAAGAACTTGCTTTATCTCGTTTCGATTTAGTTATATTACCACATTTTAATAGCGATAATTGGAGTAATACTACCACTACTCACCCTTATTTAAGTAAAGAAGCAAAGCAAATATTGAATATAGATTATGATGAAATTACTCCGAAATTATACTCAAATTATTTTGATTTGTTATTACAAAATGAAGAAGTAATCATATTAAATGCAAAAAAATATGCTGGAAAATTATCCACTCCTTGTAATTTATTTTTAAAGTTATCAAACAAAAATGTCATCCCGAATAAAAGTGTCATACCGCAACTTGATTGCGGTATCTCTGGAGTTATATTTCTGGATTCCACTACAAGCACGCAAGATGACATAGAACAGGCGGCACATAGTACTTTTTTCCCAAATATATTATCTGTAACGGATATAGAAACTTTAATCAGGAATCCATATGGTTTTTATGCTAAGAAAATCCTGAAGCTACGCACTCAAGATAAGATATGGGAAGAGCCAAAAATATCAGATTTCGGGAACTTTATTCATAAGGTTCTAGAAGAATATTCAAAAAACTATGACCAGCAAAATATGCTTGATCAACAGCAAGCTTTGCTGAATATTGGCAATAATATTTTACATAGCACTATTCTACCGACATATACAAAGAAAACTTGGCAAACAAAACTAACACTACTTAGCAAAGCTTTTATTCTATTTGATATGGAACGCAGAAAAAATTGTCAAAAAATCTATTTTGAAATTAAGGGAGAGCTGAACTTAAATATAGCAGGACAGAATATAAAAATCATCGGTATAGCTGACAGGATTGAAATCAGTAAATCAAACTGCATAACTATATTAGATTATAAAACTGGTACTATCCCAACCAAAAAAGAAATAGAACTAGGACTTTCACCTCAGCTTATTATAGAAAGTTTGATGATACTCGAAAACGGCTTTAATATATCTCATTCCTACGCTCCCCTATGTCATTCCTGCGAAAGCGGGAATCCAATTGAAAACATTACCATTGCCTACGTAAAAATAACTAGCACCGAGCCTTATGTACAAACAACAGAAATAAGTTTAAGCATGGAAACACTAGAAAAACATAAACAAGGATTAATAAGGCTGCTTGAATATTATGTTAAAAACAAGTCCTTTGTTTATGATTTGGATATGTCAAAATATAATGATTATTTGCATTTGAGGGGGTAGTATTTGTTATTATGATGAAAGCGTTATTACATAAATCAAACACTGTCATCCCCCGCAACTTGATCAATAGCACCGCACAGTTTTTGTTTTATGTCATTCCTGCGGAGGCGGGAATCCAGAAAAAAAAGAATAAATACAGTAAATTTTTAGAGCTAAAAGCTCGATTTATCTCGCTTTATGCTAGATTCCTGCTTCTGCGGGAATGACATCGCATCCATGCAACAACACGTGCCTCTCCTTATAATGACTTTCACACTATTTAACTAGATATAAGCACCATCATGATCAGGAAATAGTGCGAGCAATACAAGATAATTACCATCTCTATATGCTGTGCCACGATATTTTTGTGAAAATCTAAATGAATATACATTATTACCTTTTGATGTTGTTTTTGAGGTAATTAATTCCCACCTTATACCTTTATCTTTATATAATTCTTCCCATTCTAATTGTTTGATTTTCTTTAAAGTAATAAGTAAAGCACGTTGCTCTTGCTTTTCTATGCTAAATAATTGTTCTTGAAAAACAGGATAATTCATATCTAGTAATATTTTAGTCATTTTGTACCAAATCTACTATTTCATCAAAATTTTCATGCCTTTTATTTGTTTCTGCCCATTTTATAGCTCTATCAATTATCTCATTGTTATTTTTATTATAAAGCCACATTTCATTATCAGGAATAAATTTACCAGGTTTAATTATTATAGTACCATCTATTAACGTTAAAACTTGGATTTGCTTACCAGCATATTTTTTCCCAAGTGATACCTGCCCGTTAGCTCCAACTTGCTTTATTGTTTCTATGTGACTTTCTGCTATCATAATATTTTATTTACAAAATTCCTATTTTCCTATTTTCCTATTTTCCTATTTTCCTATTTTCCTATTTTAGTATATTTGTGTGTATAAAGCAATAGGAGTTATCACAAATCCATTATCAACTTAAATTTTTCACCATTACCGATAATTTTACTATCCGTGTTATAAATAATTGGATCATTGATTTTCTCATGACCGAATCTATCAGTTTTAAATACCGGTACTTTTAAATTATTTGCAAAATTACGCAGCACTAACATTGTGAGTTTAGAATCTTTATCAAACGTGCCAAATATTACAGCCTTAATATTTTCAAGTAATCCAGCTTGTTTTAATTGGATTAAAGCACGATCTAACTGATAAGGAGCTACATTTATATCTTCTAAAAAAAGAATTTTACCAGCGGTTTTTATTTGCCATCTAGTCCCTATACTACTTAACACCATAGTTAGGTTACCGCCGGTTAGCTTGCCGCTAACAAGTTCGGTTGGTTTGGCTACATTGTTAAGAGCCGCTAAATCATTTATGACTGCTTGTTTTACTTTACCTTGCAATATTTCAGCAAGTTTTATAAAGTTACCTTGATCTTGTTCAGGTTTTAGCAAACCAGCTACATTAGTACCATGTATTGTTTTCCATCCCCATTCTTGCGATAAGAAAAGGTGCAAAGCCGTTATATCACTATATCCTATAAAAAATTTTTCCTTATTTGGTTTTGAAAGTTTTAATAAATCAGGAATTAATCTTGCTGACCCGTAACCACCTCTTAAACTCCATACTATATTGCTAGATTCATTATATAAGGCATCTTTCAAACAATTAAATCTTATCTCATCAGTACTTGCTAAAAATGGTAAATCACCTTTACTAAGGCACTTAGTCGGCATATTTAAATTAAGAGTTTTGATATTTTTTAAATCGGATAAAGTTTTGTTATCAGCACCTGAAGCCGGTGCAACAACATTAATTGGAATATTTTTTAATGGTTGGGGTATTGTAGCTTGTGAAAAAACTGATAATGAAGAAAATAGTAATATTAATGAAATTAGATTTTTAAGTTTCATGATATTTATTATTAGAGTTTTACTATTATGTCATACCTAGCTAGAGCTTGCTCTTTTGTATGGCTTTAAAAAGGCACTCGATATCATCTAGTTGTTTGGGAACTAGATCTAGAAAATAATAAAAAATACTAATTTTACTAGTATTTTTAACTGGATCCTGTGAATAAATCACAGGATGACAGGAAGAACTGATACGCCGCTGGAATGACGACGTAAGGCAAGGCTTATGATAGAATTTTAAGCTGAAAAATCTAAATAAGAATACTGATCACCACCCATAATATTCATTTCTTCACTTTTAAATTGATCAATATTAAAACCAAGATACTCTTCAAATATATCACTTGTTCCTATTCTTTCGGATATTGTATTTATATCATCAAAGTTTTTAGAACCTTTAAAATAATCATAAGCTAACTTCAATGTTACTTCTTTTTTCATAATTTCACTAGTTTCAGATGGTAACATTTTTAAAAGAAGATCGAATTCTTTTGTATTTTCTTTATATAGTAGCTCTAAGAATTTTTTAAATTCAACTTCTTTACCATTAATAAGCGTTACTTTTCGATCATTTGTTTGCTGTGTCGGTACAGTAATATTATATTGCTTAATATTATCATCAAGTGCATTTTTAGTATTAGCATTAAGTTCAGATACTAACTTTTGATATAAATCTGGATTATTTTTAGCTTCCAAAACTTCTATTATTTTCTTAAATGCCTCAACTTGATCTGAATTACTGCCAGTAGTGCTTGTCAACCAATTCCATTTAAAAGGTTAAGTACTCTCCCCACTAGATGGAACTTTAAGGTTAGCGTGTTCATCATCATACCCTATTCCAATTGCTGAAAGTTTCCCTTTATAAAAAGCTATATCCTTGCTTAATTCATTACGGGTTTCCTTAACCACTTCTATTGCTTGATCCCTAACTCTTTTTACTTCTCTTTCTATTTTTTTAAAGAATTTTGGCATAACTTTCTCCTTAATTTACTAATTATATACCCGCACCATACTCATATTTTATGATTATGTCAAACAAAACATTAACATAAATTAACTTTTTGATATATCACAAGCGTGCAAATCCTGTTTAAACTTGAATGTATTATTTTTATTCAAAATTGTACGATAAATTTGAATATTTTCAAGAACTCTTTGAACATAATCTCTTGTTTCTCGGTAAGGTATAAGTTCCATCCAATCAATAACTTTTCTCATATCCTTTATATTCCTTGGATTACCAAATCTATCTATCCATTTTGCAACATTGTGACTGCCAGCATTATAAGAGGCAATCGATAAAATGTAAGATCCACGATGATCACCCAGTAATTGTTTAAAATGATGAGTACCAAGTTTAATATTATATGCAGGATTTCTAGTTAAATCTGCTATACTACATTTAAGACTTATAGATTTAGCGGTTTCACACGCAGTTTTATCAATAAGCTGCATTAAACCCTTAGCATTTGCACTACTTACCGCTTTATGATCGAAAACAGATTCTTGCCTAATAATCCCATAAGCTAAATGAGGATCAATAGGAAGCCCTGCCAGATTATAAGGGGTTGGGAAAGCACAATTCGGAATAAAAATATTATTTTGAGCAGCAACTTTTGCCACATCAACCATATAGTGCGTATTATTACACGCTTTAATAGTGTCAAGAATTACTAAAATTTCAGCAGGGTTTTTAGTCTCTTTAATAGCAGCTTTAGAATATATAACAGCTAATTTATTTTTATCATATTTAACTAATAATCTTATTGCTTTAATAATATCTTTATTTTCAATACTCTTTCTTTCTTCATTACTAACTATAGGTACAGGAGGCAATACTAAATTAGTTTTATTTAACTCAATATTTGCTACCTGACCATAAAAGGTAAAAGAGTATTTAGCAGCCTGTTCGTAAAATTGTTTAGCAGTTTGTTTATTGCCTTTCGCTTCATAACTTCGTCCTAACCAATAATACCCACGTGCTAAACTAATTGGAGTTTTAACAATTTTGATAAATTTATTAAAATGTGCTAATGCCTGATCAGGCTTCTTTAAAAAGCTTAACGACAACCAGCCAGCCATCCACTCCTGTTCTCTTATCGTTTCAGGACAGGTAGCAAAAGGCAATGATGCTATTTTATAACTATTAGCAAAATCTTTATAATCGATAAACTCACGAGCATAGTAGAGCTGTAAGCGACACCATTTAGCAAAATGCTTACGATTATTCTTTGCTTTCTTAAATAAAGTAATAATTTCACCAGTGGGTTTTTGCTTTTTCTTAGAATCTAAATAACGATATAACAGACCAGAAGTATAATATTTTTCAGGGACTTTTCTGAAAAGCTTTTCAGCATTTGGTGATTTATTTATAATAGCAATTTGAGTTCTAAAGGAGTTTTGATAATTACGATCTACATATTTTAGTGATTGCTCAGCTGATCTAATATCAGATTTCCAAAGATGTTCTTCTATTCGTTCTAAATGATCATTTGTGGTTAAATATTTCTTCCATCTGCTATAATATGCACTTTCTTCTTCAGGACTAAAATCAGCATATATCCAAGCATCTTTAATAATAGGTAATAATATTTTTTGATCATTAACTAAGCTACTCGCAGCTAATGCATAATATTTATAACCTTTACCAGTAAGGGGTGGATGCTTACTAAACCATTCAAAAATTGTTTTTTTATTTGTATTGTTATTTAAGTATCTTTCTGCTTTTTCTTCTAATAGCCTACCTTGAGACCAATTTGGATTATCGCACAAAAACTTAATTACTTGCTCAAAGCTATTATTTGGATAATCGCTATCTAAAAATCTTTGCGAAACAACAATTTTTGTTAAAGCTTTGTTATTTAACTCCTTAGCTAACTGCTCTGCCTGTGACCAATTTTTTTGATCCATATATAAAAAAACTTGCTCAATATTATTGTCAGGCTCAGCAAATACTTTAAAACTTGCTACTAATAAGAGCAAAATAACAATTGATAATTTTTTTATTATTTTCATATTTTTTAAATATATTAAGTTTTTCCTGTCACCCCATGATTTATTCGACATTGCCAGCGTGGATCGAAAAATGTCCTATATGTCATTCCTGCGAAAGCAGGAATCCAGAAAAAAAGCATAAATACAGCAAATTTTTAAAATTAAAAGCTCAATTTATCTTGCTTTATACTGGATTCCTGCTTTCGCAGGAATGACATCGGAACCACGCAATAATGCCCGCTCGCAATGACGATTTGGTATCCACGCGGGGCAAGCCTTAAGCGGGAATGATATTGGAGCCATAAGCAACTAGATGACAATTAAATATTTATAGTTCTTTTATCCACCCCAAGAGCTGCTTCTCTGATTGCTTCGCTTAAAGTTGGGTGGGCGTGGCAAGTTCTTGCTATATCTTCCGCAGCTGCACCGAATTCCATATAAGCCGTAAGCTCGGCGATTAGAGTTCCTGCATCAGCCCCGATAATATGAGCCCCTAAAACCTTATCTGTTTTACTATCGGCAAGAATTTTTACCATCCCTTCAGTTTTACCTACTGCTCTTGCCCTACTATTGGCTAAAAATGGGAACTTACCCACTTTGTAGCTAACGCCTTTTTCTTTTAATTGCTCTTCAGTTTCACCAACGCTTGCTACTTCAGGGGAAGTATATATTACGCTTGGGATCAGGTTGTAATTTACATGACCCGCCTGCCCTGCCATAATTTCAGCGGCAGCTATCGCCTCTTCTTCAGCCTTGTGTGCAAGCATAGCACCTTTTACAGCATCACCAACTGCGTAAATATTTGGTACAACAGTTTGGAAATGCTCGTTAATCTCAATTCTACCTTGTTTATCTGTAGCAATGCCGACAGCTTCAAGACCTAAATTTTGTGTGTAGGCTTTTCTACCGACTGCCATAAGTACTACATCCGAAGTTATTACAGAGCTTTTACCCTCCTCTTCTATTGTAAGGTTAACTTTACCGGATTTTACTTCTGCAGATAATACTTTAGTCTTTAGCTTAAATTCTATCCCTTGTTTCAGCTGAAGCTTCATAAATTGGCTAGCGACTTCTTTATCAAGCATTGGTACAATACTCTCAGCATATTCTACTACTGTTACTTTAGAACCTAGACGCCTCCAAACAGAGCCAAGCTCTAAGCCAATATAACCGCCACCAACTACTATTAAATTTTCAGGCACTTTTGAAAGCTTTAAAGCACCCGTCGAAGAGACAATAAATTCTTCATCAATTTTAATATTTGGGATTTCTATTACACTAGAACCGGTAGCAATTAGGATATTTTTAGCCGAAATCTGCTCACCGTTTACTTCAACGATATTGCTAGATATAATCTTAGCTTCGCCTTTTATTCTAGTAATTTTATTTTTAGCAAATAAACCATCTATACCTTTTGTAAGGTCTGAAACCACTTTATCTTTATTAGCGAGCATTTTTTGTAAATCTAGCTTCACTTCCGCATTAATACCAATATTCTCAAAATGCTTTAAAGCTTCTTCATATTTCTCAGAAGAATTAAGTAGTGCTTTAGAAGGTATACACCCTATATTTAGACATGTACCACCAAGCGTATCATTTTTTTCGATGCACGCTACTTTCATACCAAGTTGTGCGGCTCTTATACTACCAGTATAACCAGCAGGACCGCTTCCTATTACTACTAAATCAAATTCTTGCATATATACCTTATAAATATTATCAATAACTGTATGTCCTTTATGTCATTTCAACATCCACGTCATTGCGAGGAGCATAGCTTTGAGGCAATCTTAAGGACACTTGACAAGATTGCTGCGTCAATTACTTCGTAATTTCCTCGCAATAACGCATACACAACTCACAATAACAAACCCACCTTAAACCCTAAAAATACAGCATTCTAGTTCTTATAACAACTTTAATCTTATACTATTTTTACTAGGTGAAGCAATAAAACTAATTAAGGTAATGTTATCTTCAAAGCCATTTTTGTAATTTTGTAGCAAAGAATACATTTTTTTAGAAATAGCATAATTTTGACGCAGAATTAAAGAATTTGACTCGCCTATATTTTTTATCTCCCTCATTAACTCTAACGGATTATCAAATTTCAGCTCTATATTTTCGTAATCAACAATTACTTCATTGAAGCCTGCTTGTGATAATAAAATTGGAACATGATCGAAATGAATAAAAGGAGAGATATGAGGGGAATGTTGAGAGCTACTTTCTATCTCAAACTCTATTAAAGATTTACGTAAATTTTGAAGGCTGCTACCTCCAATAAAATTACCGATAAAAACACCATCATTTTTTAGGAACTTTCTTATATTAAACAAAAAACGCTGTACGTCATTTATGGAGTGTAAGCCTAAGGAATAAACTATTAAATCGAATGAATTTTCTGGAAGTTCTAAATGCTCCTCATCAATACATAACTTATTATCATGCTCAAATGAATCAAGCAATAAAGGCGACATATCGACGGCAGTAATTTTAGTACCCCTATAAACAGTCTTTAATAACTTAGTTAGATGACCGCACTTAGCAGAAATTTCTAAAATATCAGAAAATTTTTTATCGATCATTTTCAAACGATCAATTAGATCGTCTGCTGCCTGGTTTATAAACAAGCTGTTACTAATTCCAACTACTGCATTATTGCGGTTATTTTTTATATTTACTCTATTGAATATATAATTCTCTCAATCTATTTTATATTTTTCTTTCATTTTCTTTTCTAAAATTGCTTTTTCTTCTACCATCCAATTGATAATAGGTAGCTCACCATTTATGAGATCCTGAACACGCTTTCTCTTTCTTGCAGTATGAATATCATCACCACTAATTCTTTCTATTATTTCAAAATTCTCCTTAATACCTTTAATTTGGATCTGATCATTAGGTAATGAAACCTCTAATTCTTTCTTTTCTATAGATTGTTTTTTATTTTTTACTAATGAGTTACTGTAATCATAATTTTCAGAAATATTTACCAAAATTTTATTTGGTATATCCTCTAATTTCTTATCTTCTGCTAAAACTTTATAGCTACTTAAACATAATAATGATGCTAATATAAATTTTCTAAACATAGGACATACCTGATTATATTGATTCTATTAAAATAAATTAATAAGCGTAGAATGCAAGTATTAATGACTGATTAATTATTTATTATATGAAAGTAACACAGCATTATCATAATATCTTTCATTTATAATTTTCACTTTTTAATCCTAACTAGTCTATTATTATGGTAATTTTTTAGCTTTATTCTGTTAAAGATATAGTTATCTCAATTCATATAATTCGGTTTGCCTATTAAATAATTAAAACTACTTATATCATTTCTATTATTCTGTAAAAAATTTTCTTGATTTCTTATAATATTTGGATTTAGATGTCTTAATTGCATATCTTCTAAAAGTTTTTTTTGCATTTTTATACTTAGATTTTCGCTCAAAATTTCTTTTGATCTTTCAGAATCAAATTGAAATAAATTAATTTCTTTGTTTGATACTAAATATCCACTACCTTGTTTAAAATGTTCTGAATAGATAGGTTTTAATTTTTTCTCTTTTATGTGCTGTTTTCGCTTTTCTACTAAATCGCTATCACTACAATTGTAATTTTCAGAAATATTTATCAAAATTTTAGTTAGTACACTCTCTGATTTCTTATCTTCTGCTAAAGTTTTATAACTATTTAAACATACTAATGCTACTAATATAAATTTTCTAAACATAATACCTACCTATTATATTGAATTTATTAAAATAAATTAATAAGTACAAAATGCAAGTATTAATGAGTAATTAATTATTTATTATGTGAGGGTAACACAGCATTATTATAATATCTTTGTTTATAATATATTCTATAATTTTCACTTCTTATATTATTATACAACTGTTCTTGCTGTTTTTTAATTTGATAATTTAAGGAGTTAGGCTTAATATTACTGGTTTGAAAATTGTCTTCACAGAATTTTAAAAAACCTGATATTAATGTTTCTACTCTTTGAGCGTCGGTTTTTCTTTCACTAAATTGCATAGAAAAATTGCTAGGGTTATTATGATCTAAATAAAATTTTCTATATTCTTCATAAATTTTATTTTCTTTTTTAACCTGTTTTTCTGAAAAAGAAAATTTTCTTTCAAATAATTTATGTATTTCGGTGCAATCACTCCAGGGCAATTTTATAGTTTCTTGCTCTATTACTATATCTTGAGTAGTTTCTGTAACTTGAATATAGTTAAAATCGGCATTAATTTTTACTGCACTTACTAATATTACAAAACATATTATGGATTTAATATTCATAAATTTAGTTAATTTTAACTGGGATCGGGACCATAATACTACTTTTATATCTTTTATTACTAGTAAAAAATGGCTTTTTCTGAACTTTATTATTACTGACTACAGCCTTATTTACTAAAATATCCTCACTATTATTTAAGTAACCATGCAATGATGCTTTATAAAGTGCCATATTACTTGCTATTTTTACTACATCCTGTTTATATTTAAAACCCAAAGAATGAGTAGCTGAATGATAATGGGCTATAGCTTTATGCCAGTTCTTAAGCTGATCATACTTTGAACGTAGAAATTCTGCACCATAACGAATATTATTATTTGGCTCAAACGCTTGGTCAAGAGAGTTAAAAGCCCCTAAATGATGCCTTAAGTTAATCTGCATACAGCCAACATCGATGCTTTCACGTCCTCTTATAATTTCTTTTCTTACAAAATTTACTGCCTCTCTTTTAGTATTAAAGTAATAACCTTTACCCTCAACATTAACAGTCCAAGGCCATACTACTCTTAGGTTACGAGTTTTATGTTTTTTACCTGACTCTTTTAAAGCAATTGAATGAAGCGTGTTAGACGGGATATTAAATTTTTTTTCAAAATAAGGGAAAAGTTTGGAACATTTTAAAGACTCAGCTATTTCAGGATCAGCAATAGCTATTGATGAAAAGAAGATATAAGGAATTGTGAAGATCAATAGCTTAACAAACATTTACCCTAAATTATTTTATTATTTTTGGATAAATTAACGTAACATAACTTTTCTAATTAAGCAAGAAAAGTTATATTACAAAAGACTAAATAATTATTCTAGATTATTGACGCCTGTGTTGCTTTCTACTTCCCCTAAGGTTTTTAATACTTGCTCTAATTGTTCTAATTCAGAAAATGGATTTGTTAATTCGACTTCAAGTATTTTTGTATTATTACTTAAGGTTAATTCTGGCTGCTTATAAAATATCTCTTCACCTGATTCAGTAGGTTTTACAATGTCAAATCTTACCTTAAATTCTAAACCCAATCTATATTCTTCATCGCCACAAATTCTATAATCATTAACTATGATTTTAAATATTTCTGCTTTCGTTGGATCGTTCTTAGTTGTGTATAAATCTTGAACAAAATATTCTAATATTTCCTTTAACTTTTCTTTAACTTCTATAATGTCTTCTTTTGATTTTTCTTTAATCTGCTCTAATGATATTTAGATATCTTGAAACTTTTCTTCTCTGTTATCAATATTATTTTTATTGCTAGTAAGATCTATAATCTCATTTATTATATCTAAATAATTTGTAAATTTGGGCTTTTTATTATTCGCTGTTGCTTTTTTTAATATGCTAATTAAAGACTCTCTCACAGAACATATCCTTTTTTAAATTAAGTTTAAATTTTAATACCACAAAATATGGTATTAATTTTTGGAAATGCAATATATGAACATTATTAAGATTTGTCAATAAAACAGATAGGTTAAAAAAAATTTAGGAGTTTTTAAGACATAAAGTAAAATGCCATAACTCTCTTTATAAGACAAAAAAAGTTATGACATTTAATAATTTTAATTATTATTAGCTATGATTACTTATTATATCACATGCAAGACCAATTAATTCGTTTGCATCTGCATCACTAAGATCGCCTGTTATATGAGGAGCAATATCAAATAGCGTTTCTATATTATAATCTACTGTTGCAGCAAGATTTTGTGCCCTAGTTGGTAAATCTGTATTAGCTTCACTTTGAACATTAGGTTGAGAGTTAGTATTTCGAGGATCACCTATTACATCAGGAGCTATATTAGCTAACCCCTCAAGATTACCACCTGACGCATCTACAAGATTCATCGCTTGAGTCAAAAAGTCCATAGCTGTTCTACCTTGATGATCAGCATTTCCTCCAGAAATTTGAACTCCCCAATTAATTAGCGTTGCTAATTGATCAATAGGCATACCTAAAATATCGCTTTCCATACTTGTAGCTCCTGCTTCTTCATCGCCATTTATAGATTCCACTTCTTCATCATCAGAACTTAACTCAGGTGGATTTTCTTGTTCCTGAACTTCAAGGGTGTTAAATTGCACTCCCAATACTACAAATTCACTATCTTCAACAAGTGCTTCATATTCTTCATATGCTTTCATTACAGTTGGATATTTTTTATGGCTATCGGAATAGCAAATAAACCCTCTTCTTTTTTATCTGCTTCTTCTAATAACATATTAAATATTTTAGACTTGAGCGGGTCATTTCGAGTTGCTTGTAAATTTTGCAACATAAGATCTAATATTTTTTTACCACCTAATATATCTTGCTTACCATCCCAGCCTCTACCTAAGCTTAAATAAGTTACTCCTTTCCCTTGAGCTTTTTCTAATATTATTGATAAGGTTTCCCACACATGATTAGCATTTTTACCTACTGCTTCCAATTCAAGACCAGCTTCTGCAAATTTAATAGGTAATGTATAAGGTATTGTGCTATTTACAGAATTAAATATAGAAAAACCTGTTCCCTCAACTGTAGGGTTAAAGTTTTTTACTGCTTTAGCAAATAATGGGCTATTTTTAACTATCTCAGGTAACTTTTGAAGAGCTTCAAAACCCCCAAAGTCATTAAGACTCCATTCTTTATCATCTCTAACAATTTTATCTAAATTTTTTTCAAGGTCATGAATTGAATATTGCTGCATATTTAAATACTCTTTATGTTTATAATTAAACTTAGTAACAAAACCATAAAATATGGTTTTGTTAATTTTTGTAAAGGTACAATATTTTAATTTATTAACATATGTCAAGAAAAAACCATAAAACATGGTAATTTATTTCGTATTTTTACCACATTTTTAAAAAAATAGCTCACTTTAAACTACATTATTAACAAAAATTCATAATTAACTATAAAATTTAATTATTATTAATAAATAGTAATTTATTTATAAAGGCATTTATGGCAGAAAATGAAACTTAGCAACTATCTTCTAAATTCTTTAATATCCTTAAAGATACTGATCTAACTAAAAATGCAAATATTCAAGCTTCAAGCGACAATTTAGCTAATTCTATTATAAATATTAATAAGGAATTAAATTCAGAAACAGCTACAGCTTATTTAAATGAAATAGAAAAGATCAACAAAGAAATTCCTGACTTTAAAGAAAAAAAGCTAGCTCAAATGCTAACAGTTATAAAAGATACTTTACCATCTATTCAAAACCCTGATGTAAAAGAAATTTTAGATATACCATTAATTGAATATTTGGCAGAAAAACAATCTAAAGAATATAATCAAGAAAAAGAAAATTTTGAAAAACGAGGAAAAGTTGCCCCAAAAGCTGTTTCTGATCTTATACGTGATAGAAGGGTTGCAAATGTTCAAGAATTTAAAAAAGAGGCTGATAAAAGTGAGGGAGTATCAGGAGGCTATATAGCAGATGAACAGGCAACACATAACACTTTTATGCTTAAACGGTTTTATAAGAAAGGAGCAGAGGTAGAAACAACTCAACAATGGATGGATCGAAATGACGCAGTGCGTGAATTAATCGGCGGTAATATGTATGAGCAATTATTATATAATCGTGCTCCTAAAGAAGAGTTAGTAACTGGTTATGCAAATTCTAAATTGCCTGATTTTGTTTCTAAAATTTTATACGTACGTTCTAAATTTTTAGAGAATAGCGAACATTTAGGAGAGATATTAAAAGAAACTAATGTACCAAAATTAGCAGGCTTTGAAAAAGCTATTGCCGCCTCTCATATATTAGGTGAATCGGATTATCATACTCAAAATTTAATGGTTCAAAATAATAATACTGTAGTAAAGATTGATCATGGAAGATCTTTTATGAATTTTAATAAAGATTTTACCTCAATGCTTCAGGATGCAAATGAAAAGTTTGAACGTTTTGGATACAATGAAAACATAGAAAAAGGACAATTAACATTTAATGTTAAGGAATATAGTAAATCACTAAATCAAATGCTTAATCAACTAGACAATAATCAAATCGATAATATAATTGACCAAAAAGTAGATGAGTTAGTAAAAAATGGATTTGATGCTAAAGGAATATGTCCAGGTAAATTAGATATAAAGGGATTAGATACAAGTGTTATTTTTAATAACGAACAAGAGCTAAGAAAATATTATAAAGATAATATTAAAGAAAATCTTTCCAATATGAAAGAAATAGCAAAAAAAGTTGATATAGTGGCAAAATATAGTAACCCTTCACCAGATTTTGAAAATGGTAAATGGTTAAAAGATATGGCTAATTCGCCTATGCAAGATCCGGTAGCGTATGCCGCACATAATGATATTCAAATTGAAGGCAAAAACGCCTTGCAGTGGGCACATGAAAATAACTATAAAATTGAAATACCAACATCAGAAGTAAAAACTGAAAAAGTAACAGAAAACCAATGGAGTAAAAATGCAAACGGAAAATGGGAAGAAACTCCAATAGAAGTAGAAAAAAAACAGAAAGAATACCGATCTATAGATCCTCTAAAATATATATTGTCTAGAAACCAAGTTGCAATATCAAAATCAGAAAAAGAGTTTCTAAATCAAGCTATAAATTTAGGTATAAAAAACAATTTTGATGAATCTTATAAAGAAAATACACGCTTTAAAGATAATAGTATAGTTAAAAACCTTAATAAAGAAGATAAAACCATTACTAACGAAATTGAAAAATTAGCTCAGAAATTTGTAAAAAATAATTCAAAAAATACTATAACAACAGAAGCAATGGAAAAATTATATGATGATACGCTTCAGATAATGAAAGATAAAAAACTGCTGACAGATCAAGATATAGCAACTATTAAAAATGATAAAAGCTTTAAAGAGAGAATTAAAAATACTACAGAATTTATAAATAATGAAAACAAATTTGATATATCAAGAACCGATAAAGTCTATTATAAATTAGCAAGATTTTATAAAAAAATCGGTTTTAAAGGGATAGCAAATGACCTTAAAGCAAAAATCGATCCTGAAACATTAAATAAGATCAATAAATTTGAAAATGTACAAAATATTACATCAGATATAAGAGAAGTATTAATGAATAATAGAAGCGGAAAAGAGGGAATTCAAACAGCAAGACTTAATAAAATGAATATAAAATTAGATATCCAACCAAAATTAAATACCAAACCAAAAAATCGCAAACAAGAAAGTACTCAGAGATAATTGATATATATAAATTGGTAATTGACTGATTGGACAAAAAAGTTTATTATCACCTCAAGTTAAATATAGTCAGGACATGTATGAAAGTCGTTAGTTCGTTAAAATCATTGAAAAAACGTGATAAAGATTGTCAAATCGTTAAAAGAAGAGGCAAAATTTTTGTAATAAATAAAAAGAATAAAAGATTTAAAGCAAAACAAGGTTAAATATTTTTAAAGTATAGATAAAATGGCGGGACACTCAAAGTTTAAAAATATTCAGCATCGTAAAGGTGCTCAAGATAAGAAAAGAGCAAAAGTTTTTACAAAATTAATCCGTGAGATAGTTACTGCCGTCAAAGCTGGCTCTACAAACCCCGATAATAATCCACGTCTTAGAACTGCTTTAGCCACTGCTCGCAGCCAAAATCTTCCTAAAGAAAGAATTGATAAAGCTATTAATAGTGCTAATGATTCCGCTAATAATGAAAATTATACAGAAATTAGATATGAGGGTTATGCACCCGGCGGTATTGCTATAATAGTTGAAGCTTTAACTGACAATAAAAATCGTACTGCTGCTGAGGTACGCTCCAGCTTTACTAAATATGGCGGCAATTTAGGCGAAACCGGTAGCGTTAATTTTTTATTCAAACATTGTGGAGTCATTCAATATCCTCTAGAAATTAGCTCAGCTGAAAATATTTTAGAAACTGCAATAGAAGCAGGAACAGATGATATAGTTTCAGATGAAGTACTACATACTATATACACCGATATTGAAAATTTTTCTAAGGTCTTAGAATTTCTAACAGATAAATATGGCACTGCTGAAGAAGCTTATATAGGATGGGTTCCTTTAAATACAATAATTATTGATGACAAAGAAAAAGCTGAAAAGCTTCTAAAGCTTGTTGATCTTTTAGAAGAAAGCGACGATGTGCAGAGAGTTTTCGGTAATTACGAATTATCAGATGAAATTTACGAGATTTTACAAGGCAGTGATGAATAATATGCAAATAATTATTTTAGCAGCTGGCAAAGGCAGCAGAATGGAGTCTGATTTACCAAAAGTAATGCATGAGGTTGGCGGCGTTCCAATGCTTGAAACAGTGTTAAATAATTCTCTTAAAGTAACTGATGATGTAGTTATAGTTTATTCAGAAGATTTAAAAAAATATTTGACACCTTATGAAAATATGTGTCGTTTTGCCTTACAAAAAGAGCCTAAAGGTACAGCTCATGCTACTCATGCAGCAATAGATTTGATTGATGAGAATAAAACTATTTTAGTATTATATGGTGATCACCCATTTATTACTCCAGAATTAATGAATGAATTAGTAGAATACCTAAATTTTAGTAATGCTTCATTAGTAACATTATGTTTTGAAAGAGATGATCCCGCTTTTTATGGTAGAATCTCCATAGATCAAAATGGGGAGTTTTTGGAAATAATTGAATATAAAAATGCTACTGAAGAACAAAAGAAAATAAAGCTTTGTAATTCCGGAATTATGGCATTTAATCCTGGAATTTTAAACGAATATCTACCTTTATTTGCTAATGATTCTAGGGATAATAAAGAAGTTTATTTAACAGAACTGGTAAAATTGTGTAAAGATAATGGAAAAAAAGTTTCTTATTTATTATCTGATAATCATGATTTGATTGTCGGTGTTAATACTAAAAATGAGCTTTTGGAAGCTAACAATATTTTTTCAAATAATAAATAATAAATTAAATTCGTATTTTAGATGGAAACCGCTTTCTATCTTTAATACTCATTATTTATGGATAGATGGCCGAGCGGTTTAAGGTGCACGCCTGGAAAGCGTGTTCACGGCAACGTGTCGGGGGTTCGAATCCCCCTCTATCCGCCAGCTAATAATTAAAACTAATAATATATATAATTAGCACTTTTTCTTTTCTAAAGTCTTTATTTTCTTTTCTCTCTACCGTTATATATTCCTAAAAAAATTGGTATACGAATATACAAAACTCTTCATTATTTTGAATCTCTATTCGATTATATTATTGATCTAAATAAAAAATTTTAACCTCCGGTAAAAATTCCTATTGACTTTTATATAAAAAGGTATAAGTTCTTTACAATTTAATTTTTTGTAAAGGATTTATGCTAGGTTACGCAAAAGAGCAAAGAAGTTTAACAAGAGAGCAAAAGAAAGCAGTAGGTTTATTATCTATAGGCACGTTTTTAGAATATGTAGATTTCATGTTATATATTCATATGGGAGTACTTTTAAATGAAATATTTTTTGCTCCAACTTATAGCCCTTATTCTGCTGCTCTTTTAGGTGCTTTTTCTTTTTCTGCTCCTTTTATTGTACGTCCAATTGGAGCACTCATTTTTGGATGGATAGGTGACCGCATAGGACGTAAATCTACAGTTATTATTACTACTTCAATAATGGCAACTTCTTGTTTAATAATTGCTAATCTTCAATCATACGCTCAGATTGGTATTACTGCTTCAATAATTGTGATAATATGCCGTATTCTACAGGGAATGTCATCAATAGGCGAGATAATAGGAGTAGAACTTTATTTTACTGAAACTATAAAGCCTCCAAAAAGTTATCAAGTAGTAGGTTTAATTGGGATCTTTTCAGTATTGGGAGGAACTGCTGCCTTGGGGCTTGCATCTTTAGTTACCTCTTATGGCTTTAATTGGAGGTTAGCTTTTTGGGTCGGAGCTGGTATTGCTTTTATAGGAATGGCAGCAAGAACTACTTTACGTGAAACACCTTAATTTGTAAATGCAAAGCGACGCTTGACAAATATATTTAATCATGTAGACGAAGATCCAAGCGTTTTTTTAAAAAATCCTATATATAATGAAAATATAAGCAAATTAACCTCATTATTTTTATTATTTATAGATTGTATGTGGCCATTATGCTTCTATGTAGCTTACATATATTGTGGTGACATTCTTAAAAATTCTTTTAATTACAGTACCGAACAAGTAATTCATCAAAATTTTTATGTATCTATTGCTGAAGTAGGAAGTTTAGTTATATTAAGCTATTTAAGTTATAGAATACATCCTTTAAAAATTCTAAAATACTTAAATTTTACATTTTTTGCTTTTGCTTTAATTTGTCCATATTTAATATTTAAGGCAACTACACCTTTTGAATTATTATTAATTCAAATAACCATTATTTCTTTTGGTACTAGTCGTATGATAGGCGTACCTATCTTCTTTAAACATTTTCCTGTATTTAAACGTTATATTAGTGTGAGTGTTATCCATGCATTATCACGAGCATTTGTATATGTTATCACTTCATTTGGTCTAATATATTTAAATATTGATCATTGGGGGCTTATAATTATAATGACTTCAGCCAGTATAGGTTTTGCTTTAGGAATAAATCATTTTGAAAAGCTAGAGAAGAAAAAGTCTGAAAACTATAGTTATGACAAGAATTTTGTAGATTCTGGGCAGTCTGTAAGTTTGACTTGAGAGAATTTAGTTTAAGGCAATATTTCATCAATTTTGCTTCAATTTCAAATAATTCGAGATAACTAGCTAAGACTATAAAGTTTTTTAAAGTTTCTGTAAGTATTTTTATTTGTTTCTCAGGTGATTTAGCACCTAAGGTTTGTACGTTATGGATGCGGTCAAATAGCTTAATTAATACTGTGTCGTATCTTTTTTGTTTAACTAATATATTCAGACTTTCTTCAGCGGTAATTTTTCCATATGGTTTAACTCTGGTCAAGCCTTCTACATGCTTTGCCACTTCTTCCCCAAAGATTTTGGCAATCATTTCTTCAGTTAATGCCGTATCTTCGATAGTATCATGAAGTAGTGCCGCTTGTATCATTACAGATGTGTAAAGCTTAGGTACTTCTGCGGCTGTAAACTCTGCCACCATAATTGCCACTTCAATCGGATGAGAATAATAAGGATCGCCTGACTTACGCATTTGCAAGCCGTGATATTTACGGGCATAATATATCCCTTTTTTGATTTCTTCTAAATTTATTGGATTTACTACTTTAGTATTTAAATAGTGAAGTTTATCGAGAAGTTTTTTAGCATAAATGCATTCTTCAAACCTTTCTTTCCAAGAGCTTAAATCTTCCATAAAAGTTTATTTTTAGTTAGTTAAAACAATTTTTGTAGCAGCTTATATTCAAAGTAAAAAGTTATAATAATAAATATTTTTTAAACTTTATGTTGCAAAATTCAGTCATAACTTACTTACAGAAAAGAATTTAAAAAATACACTTCACATAAAACTAATATAACAAAACTTGACAAAAGCCTTACTTAAGTCTAATTTATAGTCATGGGAAATTCATATTACGTATCCAGAAAAATAATAAAAAATGCTATGCATTTTACTGGATTGCTTCGTCGAAACTTTCAGTTTCTTCTCGCAATGACGGGAAAAAGCAATCCATGTGGGCAACGCATTACGTACCATTCTCCTCATTAATCAAGACCATTAGCTACTTAAATATCTTTTTATATAAGTGACCATAACATTAGACACAAAACAAACCAATTTATTAGAAGAATTAAGCCAAATAGCAATAGAGCTTAATAAACCTAAGAGCTTACTTAAATTCTTTAACAAAACTAACCTTAAAAGCGGAATTTATTTATTTGGTCCGGTTGGCACAGGTAAAACTATGTTGATGAATTCTTTTTTTGAAAAGCTTAACGTGCCAAAAATAATTATTCATTATCAAAATTTTATGCAGGATATTCACAAAACAATGCATAAATTACAACTGGAAAATCAGAAAGATATCGTCCCCAAAATTGCTAAAGATTACGCTAAAAAAACTAAAGTACTTGGGATAGATGAATTTGAAATTAAAGATATAACCGATGCAATGATAATCGGTAGATTATTTGATGAGCTAATAAAACAAAATGTTTTCATTTTCATAACTTCTAACTCGCAGCCTAATAATTTATATAAGGATGGGCTGCAAAGAAATTCATTTTTGCCGTTTATCGATAAAATAAATAACGAATTTTACGTTAAATATCTTGATAATCACCATGACTACAGATTTGATAAGGCTTTAAATGTTAAAGGCGATAGGATTATTTATCCTCTAACACTTAAAAATCAAGATAAGTTCCAAAAAATTATTGCAGATATTAGTGATAATAATTTTATTCCACAAACTATTGAAGTTTTAGGCAGAGAAATATCCTTTCAAAAAGTTCATAAAAGAATATTAATCACTGATTTTAATGAACTATTTACAAGAAATCTTAGCTATATTGATTATGTCAATATTTGCCAGAAATTTAATATTATTATTGTACAGAATATGCAAATTATTCCACCTGATAATACTAATTTAGCAGTCAGGTTTATCAACTTTATTGATAACGCTTATTTTTATAAAATTCTACTCTTTATGAGTTTAGAAGATAACCCTAATAAAATATATCAGGGATCAGCAAGAACCGAAGAATTCAAACGTACCGTCTCAAGGTTAAATGAAATGAATAGCGAGGCTTACTTATTAAACAACGATTTTAGGAATTAGATTTCAATTTTTTATTTATCTAAATCATTAAAAAATTTCATAAATTTATTGATATCTATTTTTATATCATCTTCTAAATGTTCTTCAGTTGTTTGATCTACGTAATAAGGATAATAATCGCATGACATATAATTTGCCATTCTCTTATAAAAACTTCTTGGAGGATTTGTACCGTGATCAATTTCCACGACTTTACATTTAGGAGTTGCAAAAATAAGATTGGCAAACCCTGAGCCGTGTATCCCGATTATTATTTTTGCCTTATTAAAAATTTGAGCTTGCTCATGAGGGGAAAGTAGCTCTAAATATATTACTTTAAAACCAATTTTCTCTATTTCTTCTATTAATTTTTCTTCATTGATTATTTTTCTACTAGAAGCGTATTTACGTGAGATATATATTTTATCATAAGTTTTTATATCATCCTTATTATTTTTAAGAAAGATATTCCTTAAATCTTTTTTTAACCAAAAAGGTAAAGCTGTACCTTTTACAGGAATAAACGGTACAGATGGGACAATTAAGTTAGAAGCTTGAATTATACAATCACTATTTACTACTAAAAGCTTATCTTCACTTATATTTAAATAATTTAATACTACTTCTAGTGATTTAATTTGCCACTGATATTTTAAATTATTAACATAAATACGATCATACTCAAAGTTTGATTCTTTTAATATAATTAATCTAGGCAAAACTTGCAGTAGCCAGTGATACCAATTTTCAGAGCCAGGAGATGAAATTACTGCTAGCTTTCCTTTAAAATATAATGGATTTTCTTCGTTAATATCTCGTTTCTTATTCACTAAACGATGTTGATCACCTGTGCTTGTTTGAGTATCTTGCAGAATATAACCTTCTTCAGTTAAAACTCCGCCCTCATTAATTACTACGCCGTTTGGTAACTCTAAAATAAACTGACTAGTATTTTTTTCTTCAAGTAATTTTTTGATTTTTATATTAGAAGATTCTAATGATTTGACTGCAATGAATTGATGGTTATTATTTATTGCATAAATATTACTAGTATAGAAAAAGTAAAAAACTATAAATATAAAATATTTTGTAAAATTTAACATTTTTATTATTGTACTTTATTAATGACAGGGGTTTTAAATCCTCTTAAAAATTCTTCAATATTTAAGACTTTTTTACCCTCTTGCTGAAGTTTTTTTATCATTAATATTCCTTTTCCACAAGCTATTTCTAAATTTTTGTTAATAATTGTCCCCGGGGTAAAATTATGTTCTTCATCTGAATATTCTGCTTCAAGAATTTTGATCGTTTTATCATTATATTTAAAATATACTCCTGGCCAAGGGTTCATACCTCGAACTTTACAATTAATAGAAAAGGCTGAATCTTGCCAATTAACTCTACCCTCTTCTTTAGTTAATTTATGAGTGTAAGTAACACCCTCATTAGATTGAGGTTTCGGCACTATCTTATCGATATTTGCAAGCGTTTTAATTAACAGTTCTGCACCTAAATTAGCACATTTATCATGAAGCTCTTGCAGCGTGATTTTCTTAGGTAAGTCAAAATCCTCTTTCATCAATATATCACCCGTATCAAGCCCTGCATCCATCTGCATAATACATACACTGCTTGTTTTATCGCCCTCTATAATAGTACGCTGTAAGGGAGCTGCTCCTCTATGACGAGGTAAATCAGACGGATGAATATTAAGGCAACCATATTTCTTAGCATCTAAAATATTTTGCGGAATGATAAAACCATATGCAATAACGACTATTATATCAGCATCAATATTATTAATTAAGTTTGCAGCTTCTTCATTACGAAGCGTTGTAGGAGTATAGACAGGGATTTGAGCCTCATCAGCTAATTGATGTATAGGAGATTTAGTTTCACTAAGCCCCCTACCCTTAGCTTTAGGCGGTTGCGTAAAAGCTGCAACAACTTTATGATTTGAATTTATTAATTTGGTAAGAGCAGGGACAGCGAACTCAGGCGTCCCCATGAATATTATCTTCACACTATATTTTTTTTGAGTTTTCTAAGCTTACGAAGAGCTATATCGCGTTTCATACTACTTAGGTAATCGATCATTAGCTTTCCTTCCAAATGATCATACTCATGTTGAATTACTCTTGCAAGCCAATCATTAGCTTCAAGTTCTTGCGGTTTGTTATGATAATCTAAATATCTGATTTTTATAGATTCTGATCTTGCTATCTCATAACGTTGTTCAGGTACTGAAATACATCCTTCGTTAGCTATAACAAGCTCTTCTGATTTTTCTATTATTTCAGGATTTACAATAAATAATGGATAGAAATCTTTTGGTCTTTTAATCGGATCATGATCTTTTATATCAATTACCATGATGCGTTTTAATACCCCAACCTGCACAGCAGCAAGCCCTCCCCCATCTTCATGGTACATAGTCTCGACCATATCATCCATAAATTTTCGGATTTGGTTATTAACCTCTAGAACGGCTTGAGATTTTTGTTTTAACCTTTCATCAGGCACTGTAACGATAGGCAGTATTGACATATTTTTCCATCTAATATTTAATCAATTATATCACAAAACCCTTAAAATGTAAAGAATACTCAAAATAGCACAAATTTTATAGTAATGTAGATAGACGAAGATCAACTTGGAAAAGAGCAAGTAGACTGTAAACCGAGGAGCGGAGCGTACACGCAAGTAACGTGAGCATCCGAGGATTACAAAGACATTGTCGCCAATTTTTCAAGTTCATCGAGTATATCATAGTTGCATAATAAACTCACTTGCTTACAATATTTTATTGAGTTAATAATATTTATTAAAAAATAATGGCAAATATCAGATAACATGTTAAATAAATAAGCTTACATGACAATTAAAGAGGAATACACTAATGCATTGGGATGATATCGAGGAAATTGCCGAACATCTTGAAGATAATTACAGCGATGACTATAGACCGAATATGGCACAAACCTTACTAAAAGAAATGATTACTTCTCTAGAGGATTTTGAAGATCAAGAAGTAGAAGTTTCAAAAGAAAGATTAGAAGAAATTTTAGCAGAATGGAAAAAAATAAGGGGAGAGATGCAAGAAAACGAGTAATAATTGTAGAACTTTTCAGGTAGTTTATGGATTAACTTTATAAAAATATATTATAAATAACAGTAATACCGCAACTGCCTGAAAAAAAACTCTCATAGTCATAAGCTTTGAGCTAAATTTTTTATCAAATTTACCACCAATAGCCATCGATACTACCCCTATAATCAAAACTAAGCCGGTTAAACAAAGTGCTATTAACAACCACATCATAATTTATATCTTATTTACTTACAGGAATTTATACCTTACCATTTTTAAAGCAAGCAGTCTATCTATATCGTGCTGGAAATTACGAATTTTATGTTGTTTCTCTAAAAGGAAACTCTATCCATACTCCATCATCAAAATCATCTTCATCGTCTTCATCATCATAGTCTTTAACAAATCTTGCATCTAAAGGAATTTCACCTATTAATTTCTGTATTTGATTTATTTGCTCAGAAATAGTTTGTAGATTCATATCTATTTTTCTTCCATAATCTAATATTCTTGTTTCTATGTTATTCATAAAATATTCTCCTGATTTTATTTGGTACCTTGGGTTAAGAACTTAAATTAACCCAAGGCATAAATTATTAAGGATATTGTTCAAATAAAAGCTTAAGATATGTGAGTAAAATCTGAATTGTTTTGAAACTAGATATCTTCTATACCTAAGGTATATCTAGGTATATTCTTGCTTTTTTTAAAGCATTTTAGTATGCTCGTAACAATATTATGATTTATATTAAACCAATAAATATACTTATTTTGTAGGTAGAATATTTACTGGTTTTTTTATAGTTATTAAATTTATACAGCTGAGATTATATTATTTTGTAGAAATGTAAAGAAATTTGTTTATATTTTTACTTTAAATATAAACAATGTATTTTATATTTAAAACAAGCGATGAATTTACTTTATTTTTATGTCAAATTTAAAAACCAAAATTAATGAGTTAATGACTCAAAGAAAAATGAGTGCTAAAGATATTGAAAATTTAACAGGATTAAGTAGAAATACTGTTAATAGTATAATATTTGGTAGCTCTAAAAACCCTGGCATTTATACTATTAAGCAATTAGCAAATGCTTTAAATGTTAAGGTAGAATCCTTAATTTCTGATGATAAAGAAATTCAATTTGATATTTTAAAACCCGAACAGATAAAATTATTTGGCGAAGTTGTAAGCCTTACTACAAATATCATTTCCGACAAAAATATTGATTTTTCTATGCATAAAATTACTTCTATTATACAAGAAGTATATCAATGTGCTTTAAAAGGTAAGTCGGAAGAAGTACAAAAGCATTTAGCAGAATATTTAATGGATATGCACATAGACTCTGCAAACAAAATTTAAACTATTTTTCGTCAAGAGTTTATTGCGTAGATTGGGAGTTGTCATTACGAGCGGGCATTGTTACGTAGATCGGTTTTTCGTCATTGCGAGGAAAAACTATAAGTTTTGACGAAGCAATCTAGTAAAATGCGTAGCATTTTTATTGTTTTTTCTGGTTGCCACCCTCCTTGCAATTGTGTAGCTTATGACGAGAAAACCGACCCATGCAAGCAAAACCCTTATACATTACTAACTAGCGTCAGTTCAAATTGTAAAACATTTTTTCTAATTCTTCTAAGCGTTGTTCTATTCTTTCAATATCTTTATCTGTTACGGGGGTTTCTAATAAATGTGCAACTTCATCTTTTAGAATATTTACTTCTCTTTCAATGAAGTCTAAATTAATATTGTGAATGATTTTTTTATTTTGATTTGACATTTGATGGCTCCCGATTAATTAAAACCACCAATGAATGAAACTTTGGTGGCCGGGGAGGTAAGAAAACCGTTACAACAGTTTACAATAGCCTTTAGGTTTAAGGTATGCACCTTAAACCCTGGACATAGCTATTGACACCCCGACCGTAATAAAGCCGAGGATAGTATCATTTAATGGTAGATACCCACCATGTAACAAGAGATTCTTACATCCCAAAATAGCTTAATAGCTATTTCAGTTACAATTTATACTTAACTCCCTAAAAAAGTCAATTGGCAATTAAGTTTTATTATTTTACTAAAAGCCATTAATGCTTAAATTTTACAAACTATTAGTTATTTTTTGCTACTACTATTTTTATTTCTAATATTAGTTATAAAATTTATTTAGAGTATCTATAATCCAAAAAAATTAATATGAAATGCAATGAATAATAACGATGAACTTAATAAATTAGTGATTTTTAAAGATAAAAATATTAGAAGAATTTTATATAATAACGAATGGTGGTTTTCTGTAATTGATGTAGTAGGAGCATTAACTGATAGTGCAAACCCACGAGATTATTGGTCTGAGATAAAAACTCGAGTTAGCAGTGAAGATAGGGTTGAACTGTCAACAATTTGTCTACAGTTAAAATTAAAAGCACCTGATGGTAAGATGAGACTAACAGACTGTGTAAATACCGAATCATTGCTGCGTATTATACAATCTAGAAAAAATAATAAAAAATGCTATAAGTTAGCATTTTTTAACTGGATTGCTTCGTCAATTACTTCGTAATTTTCTCGCAATGACAGAAAAACTGTTCCACGCAACAAAGCCAAAGCGGGAATGACATATATAGCATTTTTCGAGCCGTACAATAGCCATAATTTCCTTACAATGACGGGTTCTTTTTTAACAACTGTCCGGTACTATTCGATTTATCACGCATTGACTTTATTAAAAAATCTTTAAAATATTAACTTGACAATTAATAATAACTAAACTATTAATAAACTCATTAATAATAAAATTAAAAATTATATGCATCCAACTCATATCAAAGTTCTTACACCTAATTCTAAAGACTTGGACATTTTGTGTGTAGCACTTTCTATTGTTAAAACTTTAGATCAAATAAATGATTTTAAAATTCTTGTTAAACAAGCTCTTAATCAAGGATTCGATATTAATATGAAAGATGGAGATCATTGCACTCTTCTATATTATTCCTGTACACTGAAATTGTATGAGATAGCTCAATTTCTTTTAGAAAATGGAGCTGATCCTAATATTAGAAATACTGTATATGATCAGATTACGCCTTTGTCTGTTGTAAGAACACAACCAAAAACAGAACAGAGCATTTATTTAACAAAACTTCTTTTGCAAGATAGTCTATTAAAATTATGCCAAAATAATGATTTCAAAATAATAGATAATTCCATTACAGTTAAAGACATAGAGGAATTTATTGATTGGCGAATGTCAATATCATCTAAAAATAATGAATTTATTTCTTATCATTTAAAGGAATTACATAATCTTCAAAATCATTTAGTAAGAAATACAAAATTTAGTAATAGTGAAATTATACAAAAACTTGATAGTATTTTAATAACTGCTGAAGATTATAATAAAAGTTTCGAACAATTACCTGAGCAGTTAATTGATAAAACCGAAGCAATAGAACCTGAGCTAACCGGCAAAGTAGCTGAAGTTATATCTGAAACAGCTTAAATTTTCTACAAAGTATAAGGGGGGCAAAATGCACCCCCTTTTTTTAATCTTCCTATTTTTTAGATTTATCTATATAAGCTTTGTTACTAATTAAACCCATACCGTAAGTTTTACAATATTCAAGCATTTCAATTGAATCAGGATGCTCTGCTCCAAAATCTATGATTTGTGGTTTAGCAAAAAATTTATAGTTAAGCGTATCTTTTCTTTTACACGCAACTTTTGCTCCTTTAAGATTTACCTCACTTACTTGTGCTACATTCTTATAATTTCTTCTATAAACATTAAAATATATACCTCGTGCGTCCATATAGCTATCTAAAGCTTCCTCAAGCTTACCACTCGCAAATAATATATCCCCTCTTATTGTGCATGTAATGGCTATTGCAGGGTTGAATACATCAGGCATTCTTCTACTCATAAAGCTTTTATCATTATTCTTAAAAATCTCTATTGCTTTATCTGCATATTCTAAAGCTTTGTCTTTTTCACCTAAACCGAATAATGCTATTGCTTTTTGAGTAAATATTCTACCAAATATTACATTCGTTTCTTTTTTTACACGCTTTTGCATGTTATATACTTGCTCTACTTGATTAAGAGCTTCCTGATATTTACCAAGTTTACTTAATACTCCAGATTTAACTAAATAATCACCTGTTAAAAATAATGCATTTGGATCTAATCCACTTGAAATAGCAGCTTGAATAGATTGATTGATCTGTTCTAATGCTTCAGGATATTTTCCCTCTACATAAAGTAATCTTGCTTTGTTAGCATATATTGATGTTCGATCAGAACTATCAGCTAATTTTTGCTCTAAAATTTTGATATTTTCTTGTGCATTTTGAATATCTCCTATTACAATATATGTATTAGTCAAACCAGATATTACATTAGCTTTCATTTCTTCATATCCTTTAACATCTTCAAATATCTTGTTAGCTTTTTTAAAATATTCTATAGACATTTTGTAATTAGAAGCTTTTAAGTAATACCATCCTATTAAGTTTAAATATTCAGCATATACCCGCTTTTCTTCATTATTCATTAACCATAATTTATATTTCCCATCTCTATCGTTTGTATCAAACCAATCAACTAATTTCTTTCCACCTGCTAAATCATAAGAATTATCACACTGCACTATCTGCTTTAGCTTTAACTCTAATAACTTATAAGTACCTATATTATATTTTTCAGCATTCTGCGTCATTACCTCGATATTGTCAGGTACTGTTTTAGCGTTCCTATATAAAAACGCTTTTATTACACTTTTTGGTGTACCATTAATAAATTTAGTAACTGCCTCTTCTAGATACTTACTATTATTTGCACCATTTTTTTCTAATATTTTCTGTGCAATAACATCATGCATTTCGAAAACAGGATTATCTTCGCTAGCATCTATATTTGTTATTAAAGCAAATTTTGATAGCTCAAAAATATCATCATTAAGATTATCTTTATTATCGGTAATAATCCCAAGAAAATCTTTAGAAAAACTTTGATTATTGAGTAATGCTATTTTACTTAGAAGTTGTTTAGCACTAGTGCTTAATTGATTAATCACCAGTGATATATTATAATCTATTTTATCGTTAGATTTTTGTATTTGATGTTTATATTTTTCTTTATCTAATCCTGGAACATTGTTTAATATTTGTGCTCCTTGTACTATCAATACTGGATAACCTTTAAACTCTTGTACCAAAAATTCTACTAAATTTTATGTTGCAAAATTCAGTCATTATTAAACTTTAACCTCCAGTAAAATTTCTTATTGACTTTTGTATAAAAAGGTATAAGATCTTTATAATTTAATTTTTTGTAAAGGATTTATGCTAGGTTATACAAAAGAGCAAGTTAGTTTAACTCGCAATCAAAAAGAAGCTATAGGCTTACTATCTATAGGCACATTTCTCGAATATTTCGACCTCATGCTATATGTTCATATGGCAGTAGTACTAAATGAATTATTTTTCCCAAAAGCTGACCCAAAAGTAGCTTTCATATATTCTGCATCTGCGTTTTGTTCAACATATTTATTAAGACCTTTTGGTGCTTTAATATTTGGCTGTATAGGTGACACTATAGGGCGTAAAGCAACAATTATTGTTACTACTTTTTTAATGTCCCTGTCCTGTTTGATCATGGCTGTTTTGCCTCCTTATTCAGAAATAGGAATTAAAGCTGTGTGGTTAGTAACAGCTTGTCGAGTAATTCAAGGAATGGCATCTATGGGAGAAGCTGTAGGTGCTGAATTATATTTATCAGAAACTATACAATTACCTACAAGATATATGGCAGTATCTATTATAGTGGTTTTTGGAACATTAGGAGGAACAGCAGCCTTAGGATTAGGAGCATTGGTTACTTCTTATGGATTTAATTGGCGTTTAGCATTTTTCTTTGGTGCAGTTGTTGCTTTTATTGGTTCTATAGCTAGAACGAATTTAAGGGAGACTACAGAGTTTGTAGACGCTAAAAGAAGAATTAAAAAGACCTTTGATAAAGCCAAAATTGATATAAAAGCATTAAATTCTAGCCCTGTTTTACAACAAAAAGTTAGTAAAAAAACTACAATTGCTTATTTTTTAATTGAGTGTACTGGACCGTTATGGTTCTGTATTACTTACATCTATTGTGGAAATATTTTAAAAAATAACTTTAATTTTACCTCATCTCAAGTGATGCAACAAAATTTTTGGGTTGGAATATTAGAGCTTATATCAACTATAGTTTTTACTTATTTAGTTTTAAAAATACATCCTTTAAGACTCCTTAAAATAAGACTATTTATATTTAGTCTTTTTGCTTTAATTATTCCTATTATATTAAGTAATATAACTACTCCTTTCCAGTTATTTCTTTTACAGGTATTTATCGGAATATGTGCTCCTACTGGTTTCACCGCATTTGCTATTTTTTGTATGAATTTCCCAGTTTTTAAGCGTTTTTTATATACTGGAGTTATTTTTGCAACCTCTCGTGCTATAATGTATGCTTTAGCATCATTTGGCATTGTATTTTTAACAGATTATTTTTCCTATTTGGGGCTACTAATTATAATTTTACCTGTTCTCATAGGTTATGGATTCGGTATAAATCATTTTAAAAAATTAGAGGTAAATGCTGGGAACTATTATTAGAACGAAAGCTATAATTATCTTCTTCATATTTATTGTCTAATTCATTTAAAATATTTAAACAAAGCTGAACAATTTTATTTTCTAGTTGATAACTTACAGTGACAGCAACAGGCAAGAATGAGATAAGTGTTTCTCTAATGGTATTTATTTGTTTTTCTAAAGGCTTGGCTCCTATCGTTTGCAAATTATGAAGACGATCAAATAATTTTATAATAATCAATTCTATTTTAGCACTGCGATATAAAATATTGATTGCATCTGCAGCACTAATTTTAGTATCGATTTTAATCCTTGTTAAAGCTTCTACATTCACAGCTATGTTTTCATTAAAAATATAAGCTATCATTTCTTGAGTAAGTTGCGTATCTTCAATAGTATCATGCAATAAACTAGTAATAATATTATCAGTCGTAAAAAATTTTGTTTCTTTAAAAACTGTAAACTCTGCCACCATAATTGCTACTTCAATCGGATGGGAATAATATGGATCACCTGACTTACGCATTTGAGAGCCATGATATTTACGAGCGTAATATATCGCTTTTTTGACTTCTTCAAAGTCTACAGGATTTGCTACTTTAGTGTTTAAATATTTGAGTTTATCGAGAAGTTTTTTAGCATAAATGCATTCTTCAAACTTTTCTTTCCAACGGCTTAAATCTTCCATAAAGTTACTTTAAATTTATATAAATACATTCTTGTACCAGCTTATATTCAAAGTTAAAAGCAAAAAATTATAATGATGAATGTTTTTTAAACTATTATCTTTATCCAATAAAATATTATTGGCAAGCTCAATAGTTTCCTGCTTCTTAAATGGCACAGCTTTTACTATATAAGGCATCATATCGCTATCTTGCGAACAAAATATGATATTGCCGTTATGCTCCCAGTTAATAAAATCTTGTACTTTTTTATTCTCACCTACTTTTAAATTATCAAATACTAATAACCATTTATCGCTTTGCCCTAGATATTCCATTAACTCTTTTTTTACATTAGCTGCTTCTTCTGCAATTACAGTTTTCCCTTCAGCTTTGTTAATAGCTTTTGCTAGCTTTAAAAGTTCATCGTTAATATTTAAATTGCAATCAATAAACCAGATCAAATTATAATTATCTTTATTTCCATAAGCATACATTCTAGCTAACTGAGTTTTACCCATCCCGCTAATGCCTACAATACTTGTTTGCCTGTATTTTTCTAAATTAGTTTTTATTTGATTTAGTTGCTGAATATGATTTATAAAATAGCTGACTGGTGCAACTATATTATTTACTTTGGCTTGAGCGAATAAATTTAAAGGGATAATAGATATTATAAATAATAATAAAAATTTTTTCATTGCTTTTCCTTTATTTTAGTTGTTAATATAACTTATATTTGGGGTCAAATAATTTTAATTAACTAGTCAATAAGAAATTTTACTGGAGGTTAAAGTTTAATAATTACTGAATTTTGTAACATAAAGTTTAAAAAACATTCATCATTATAATTTTTTGCTTTTAACTTTGAATATAAGCTGGTACAAGAATGTATTTATATAAATTTAAAGTAACTTTATGGAAGATTTAAGCCGTTGGAAAGAAAAGTTTGAAGAATGCATTTATGCTAAAAAACTTCTCGATAAACTCAAATATTTAAACACTAAAGTAGCAAATCCTGTAGACTTTGAAGAAGTCAAAAAAGCGATATATTACGCTCGTAAATATCATGGCTCTCAAATGCGTAAGTCAGGTGATCCATATTATTCCCATCCGATTGAAGTAGCAATTATGGTGGCAGAGTTTACAGTTTTTAAAGAAACAAAATTTTTTACGACTGATAATATTATTACTAGTTTATTGCATGATACTATTGAAGATACGCAACTTACTCAAGAAATGATAGCTTATATTTTTAATGAAAACATAGCTGTGAATGTAGAAGCTTTAACAAGGATTAAAATCGATACTAAAATTAGTGCTGCAGATGCAATCAATATTTTATATCGCAGTGCTAAAATAGAATTGATTATTATAAAATTATTTGATCGTCTTCATAATTTGCAAACGATAGGAGCCAAGCCTTTAGAAAAACAAATAAATACCATTAGAGAAACACTTATCTCATTCTTGCCTGTTGCTGTCACTGTAAGTTATCAACTAGAAAATAAAATTGTTCAGCTTTGTTTAAATATTTTAAATGAATTAGACAATAAATATGAAGAAGATAATTATAGCTTTCGTTCTAATAATAGTTCCCAGCATTTACCTCTAATTTTTTAAAATGATTTATACCGAATCCATAACCTATGAGAACAGGTAAAATTATAATTAGTAGCCCCAAATAGGAAAAATAATCTGTTAAAAATACAATGCCAAATGATGCTAAAGCATACATTATAGCACGAGAGGTTGCAAAAATAACTCTAGTATATAAAAAACGCTTAAAAACTGGGAAATTCATACAAAAAATAGCAAATGCGGTGAAACCAGTAGGAGCACATATTCCGATAAATACCTGTAAAAGAAATAACTGGAAAGGAGTAGTTATATTACTTAATATAATAGGAATAATTAAAGCAAAAAGACTAAATATAAATAGTCTTATTTTAAGGAGTCTTAAAGGATGTATTTTTAAAACTAAATAAGTAAAAACTATAGTTGATATAAGCTCTAATATTCCAACCCAAAAATTTTGTTGCATCACTTGAGATGAGGTAAAATTAAAGTTATTTTTTAAAATATTTCCACAATAGATGTAAGTAATACAGAACCATAACGGTCCAGTACACTCAATTAAAAAATAAGCAATTGTAGTTTTTTTACTAACTTTTTGTTGTAAAACAGGGCTAGAATTTAATGCTTTTATATCAATTTTGGCTTTATCAAAGGTCTTTTTAATTCTTCTTTTAGCGTCTACAAACTCTGTAGTCTCCCTTAAATTCGTTCTAGCTATAGAACCAATAAAAGCAACAACTGCACCAAAGAAAAATGCTAAACGCCAATTAAATCCATAAGAAGTAACCAATGCTCCTAATCCTAAGGCTGCTGTTCCTCCTAATGTTCCAAAAACCACTATAATAGATACTGCCATATATCTTGTAGGTAATTGTATAGTTTCTGATAAATATAATTCAGCACCTACAGCTTCTCCCATAGATGCCATTCCTTGAATTACTCGACAAGCTGTTACTAACCACACAGCTTTAATTCCTATTTCTGAATAAGGAGGCAAAACAGCCATGATCAAACAGGACAGGGACATTAAAAAAGTAGTAACAATAATTGTTGCTTTACGCCCTATAGTGTCACCTATACAGCCAAATATTAAAGCACCAAAAGGTCTTAATAAATATGTTGAACAAAACGCAGATGCAGAATATATGAAAGCTACTTTTGGGTCAGCTTTTGGGAAAAATAATTCATTTAGTACTACTGCCATATGAACATATAGCATGAGGTCGAAATATTCGAGAAATGTGCCTATAGATAGTAAGCCTATAGCTTCTTTTTGATTGCGAGTTAAACTAACTTGCTCTTTTGTATAACCTAGCATAAATCCTTTACAAAAAATTAAATTATAAAGATCTTATACCTTTTTATAGCAAAATGCGAGCTTAATGCACTTTGGGAGCTATAATATATATTATTAAACTACACTATAATAAAAAAGATTGCAAGCTATTTTTTCAAAAAAAATATAAAAAATATCAAATATATATTTTTAGGTCTTTTTGCAGGGGTTAAAACACGCTT